>DASXWB010000147.1:0-1924 GCA_036503915.1 Lacipirellulaceae bacterium
TCTATAACTGGCTCGTCGACATCTTTGCAAAGAAAAAACCGCTCAACGAATTTGCCCGCGATCTGCTCACTGCTCAGGGCAGCACGTACGATCACCCGGCGGCGAACTACTATCGGGCATTTGACGAGCCGACCGAGGCCGCCGAGACGACTGCCCAGCTGTTCCTTGGCTCGCGCATTCAATGCGCCAAGTGCCATAACCATCCGTTCGAAAACTGGACGCAGGACAACTTCTACGGCCTGAGCGCCTTCTTCAGCCGGGTGGGCCGCAAGCCGGGCCTGCGCGTCGAAGAGGAAATCGTTTACGTCAAGCGCGACGGCGAAATGCGCCAGCCGCGCACGGGGCAGCTCATGGAGCCGTGGCTCCCCGTGACAGGCGTTCTGGATGTTGCCACGATGCGAGACCGGCGTGCCGCGCTGGCTGATTGGCTCACGAAGCCGGAAAACCCGTTCTTCGCCCGCGTGATGGTCAACCGAATCTGGGCGGAAGTGATGGGGCGCGGCATCGTGTACCCCGTGGATGATTTCCGCCAGTCGAACCCGCCTTCCATTCCCGCATTGCTCGACAAGCTGGCTGAGGACTTTGCGGAGCATGGTTACGACCAGAAGCACGTTCTGCGAACAATTCTTAATAGCCGCACTTATCAATTAAGCAGCGAGGCCACCGAGCTGAATAAGGACGACACACGATTCTTTTCCCACGCGCAGATGCGCATGCTCACGGCCGAGCAATTGCTCGACGCGGTCTGCCAGGTAACGGGAATCGAGGAGTCGTTCGCCGGCCTGCCGCCGGGGACGCGGGCCACGGAAGTTCCCAGTCCGGATTTCGGCAACGAGTTTCTCGACACGTTCGGCCGGCCGGCGCGAACCACGGCCTGCGCCTGTGAACGCGGCACGGATTCGACGCTTGCGCAGGTGATTGAGCTTTTTAACGGATCGCTGGTGCAGCAGAAATTGGCGGACAAGCAAAACCGATTTCATCGTTTGCTTGCAGAAGGCCGCCCGCCAACGGAAGTGATTGAGCAGCTCTACCGCTCAGCAGTGTGCCGGAAGCCGAGTGAGGCGGAAGTTCAGGCGGCGGTCGGCTACATCGCAGCCAAGGAAAGTCCGGGAGTCGGCTTAGAGGACGTATGCTGGGCGCTGGTAAACGGCGACGAGTTTCTGACTCAGCATTAGGCCGCTGTAGGTTTGCAAGGATCGAAGCCAGGTCGCCGCGGCGACCAAGCAAGGGAATTATCTAAGGCCCTTGCTTGCGCTGCGGGCTGCAATCCAGGCGGTGGCATGAACAATCGAAGACTCTGGCTACTATCTCTCGCCCTATTAGCATGCGCTGCGTCAATTGAAAAAACGGGTCGAGCAGAGGAATCTGGGTTGAAGCACGCCGTGCTGAAGGAAGTACAACTAACCGATTATTCCGGCGGCCATATCCTTACGAATATTAACGTCTGGTCGCCCGACGGCCGCTGGATTGTTTATGACACCCGTTCCGATCCAGCGGGCGAGCGCTTCGACGGGCGCACGATTGAAATCGTCAACGTCGAGACGCGCGAGGTGCGCGAAGTCTATCGATCGCGTGGCGGCGCCTATTGTGGCGTCGCGAGTTTCAGTCCGACCGCGAGCCACATCGCATTCATTCTCGGGCCCGAGAACCCAACGGACGACTGGCAGTACTCGGCCTGGCATCGACAGGGAATGATCGTCGACATCGACCGGCCCGGCATCGCCCGAGCGATTGACGCCCGGGATGTCACGCCTCCGTTCACGCCCGGGGCGCTGCGCGGCGGCACGCACGTGCACGTCTTCAGCGGCGACGGAAAATGGATCAGCTTCACCTACGAAGACCATGTTCTGGCGACGCTCGACGCGTCGGGAAGCCGCTCGCACGATTTCAATCAAAGGAACGTCGGCGTAAGCATGCCCGCACG
>DASXWB010000148.1:0-6185 GCA_036503915.1 Lacipirellulaceae bacterium
GGTGACCGAGACGTTTTCGGCGGATTGTACTTCTTCACTAAGCGGCACCGATTCGTTGACGACAAAATATCTGCGGTTCGACTCACTTGCGCGATCGCCTTCAACCAGCGTGGAGACAAATAAAACAAATTTCCAAGAGCGAGAAAACTGGCTATCTGCGGGGTGCCAGCCGCTTGTGAGCAGGTAGGCACTGCCTTTGCCAAGTTGCCACTGGACGAGCGCCGGGTCGCCATTTTCGAATTGCGCAAGCATGCTTCCGCCGGCAAGCGTCGCCGCGCCCACTTGCCGGTACTTCCAGAAATGAATCTGCGTGAGGTCGTTGAAGTTCGCTCCGGCCATCGGGGCGAAAAGTGCGTGGGCAAAATCCACTTTGCCAAGCATGGCATAGCCGTTAACCTTGGCTTCTTCAACCTCTATCGGCGGCACGTTCAAGATCGACGCAAGAGCCATTAGAGGCTTTGCTTCCGTCAGCACAAACAGCGCGATGCCGCCCGATTCGATATATTGTTTCAGCTCGCGCGCCTGTTCTTGGGAGGGCTCGGATGCGACAACGACTAGCGGTGTTTCGCTCGCCGAACGGACCGCTAGAGCTTTGGCGCCTGTAACTGATTCGAGGTGTACGGCACGTGAGAGCCCGTCAGTCAGAGCACGCTCCAGGTAGAATCTCAGACCTTCAGGATCGTCGGGCTCATCGGCACCTAAATAAATCACGGAATTCGCAGCCTCGGCGCGATTCGCGATGTACAGCGTGTTGTCGAAGTCGCAATTGTCGCCGCTAAGCTGCAAGCGGCTTGCCTTTTCATTGGGCCGGCGGACTCGCACAATGCGGCTTTCTCCCGCGGGCACATGGGCGGTTACCGTCGTTCCAATCGCACCGCCCGATGCGTCGAGCCATTTCAGCTCGAACTCATTTGCCACAGAGTCGGCGTCGTTCGAAACGCGCACCCGCAGTTCCGCGGCACTTGCGGGCAATTGAGTGGGACTTCGCTCGGCAAGCCAATGAACGCCGGCGTTTGATTTTTGTGAAACTGCCACGCGCCGTACGTCGAGCCGAACTTCCTCGGGCCAGGGATAATCGGCCAGCACGTTAAATCGGCTGCCTTGCTGCATGTCGCTGACGAGTACGACGCGGCGGGCCACGCGATCTCGCCCGCTTGCCGCCCCTGGATCATTGTTTACGATTTCGACCACATCCATGAGGCCTTGCCCCAAATGCGTTGCTGCCCAAGTTGGGCTCAGGCTTTGAAGCCGCGCACTTACCAAGCCGCGCCGTTGCGCGGGCTCGACTTGAGACAAGTCTTCAAAACCCACGAGCGGCCGCAGCGCGGCGTCGCAGGTAAACACCGCCACTTGATCGAATGGCCGGCCTTCGGCCATCACCTCATTGACGCGAGCGATGGCCTGCTGCCAGAGGTCGCCGCGCCGCATGCTGGCGCTTGTGTCGACGACGATGGCAACGCGGCTTCGCTCGGCATTCCCGGAGTCGAGCGGCAATTGCTGTCGCAAAAACGGCCGGGCAAACGCAAACGCCAAAAGCGACAGGACAGCCCCGCGCAGAATCAGCAGCAAAATATTCTCCAAACGGCTGCGTCGCGTCAGCCGTGGCGGCGAGGGCGACAGGAACATCAACGAGCTGAACGGAAACTGGCCGCGCGGCATCCGCCGGATCAGGTGAAAGATCACGGGCAACGACACGGCGACAAGACCAAGTACGTACAGAGGCGTGAGCATGCTCATACGGCGGCCCTCCGCCTTCTGGGAGCATGGCGCACGTGCCGCCTGCCGCGGCGCAGCCGAGCTTGCAACAAATCGAATAGTGCGAGCTCCAGCGGCCGATCGATCGTGAGCTCGGCAAAGTCGATTCCCAAATCAATGCAGATCCGTTTCAATTCGGCCGCGTGCGCGGCAAACCGGCGCCGATATTCGGCGCGAGCCGTCTGCGGATCGATATACAACTGTCGTCCGGTTTCCAGATCGTGGAACATGCCGGGTGCTGCGAAGTCAAAGTCCAGCTCGGACCGATCCAGAACGCGCGAAACGACAACGTCGTGCCCGCGGGACCGCAAGTAGCCCAGCTTCGGTCGCAGCACGTCGCTCGGAGCCAAGAGGTCCGAAATCAGCACCACGAGGCCGCGCTTGCGCACGGATTCGGCGATTTGCTCGAGCGGCCGGGCCACGTTCGTCGACCGGCCTGCTGTCGCGCGCTCCAGCATTCCCATCAAGCGCCGCAAGTGCCCGGGGCGATGGCGCGGCGGGAGATATTCGGCGATCTTTTCGTCAAACGTCAACACGCCGACCGCATCGCGCTGCGTGAATAAGAAGTGCGCAAGCGATGCAGCCATCGTGCGGGCGTAATCGCATTTCGTGTACGTGCCGGAGCCGAAATCCATCGAGCGGCTCAGATCCACCACGAGATAGCACAGCAAGTTAGTCTCGTCTTCAAACCGTTTCACGCAGTAGCGGTCGCTGCGGGCAAAAAGTCGCCAATCGAGATAGCGCGGATCGTCGCCCGGCGTGTAGGCTCGATATTCGCTGAATTCGACGGAAAACCCGTGATACGGGCTGCGGTGGATGCCGGCGAAAAACCCCTCTACGACGGCGCGGGCCCGCAGTTGAAGATTCTTGATCCGCATCACGGTCGCCGGGTCAACGAAGTTAGTGCGCCCGACCGCCGTTTGAGGGCGACCTTCAGACTGCTTCGAATTAGCAACTGCGGCAGACATTATGTCCCCGGCAAGCGCACCTGTTCGAGCAAGCGATCAATCACGTCGTCGACGGAAATGCCGTCGGCCTCGGCCCGGTAGCCGATGAGAATTCGATGGCGGAACGTCGGATGCACGAGCGCCCGGATATCGGCGGGCGATGCGTGCGATCGGGCGTCTAAGAGGGCGCGGGCCTTTGCCCCAAGCACCAGGTACTGGGCCGCTCGGAGGCCCGCGCCCCAACTAACCCAATCATTGACGAATTGCGGCGATTCAGGCTGGCCAGGCCGGCTTGCGGCCGCCAATCGCACCGCCCAACGCACGACATCCTCCGCGATGGGCACGCGCCGCACCATCTCTTGAAACCGCAGCACGTCCTCACCGCCAAACTGCGGTTCGATCGGCTGCGGCCTTTCGGAAGTCGTGCGTCGCACGACTTCCACCTCATCATCCTCCGGCAAGTAATCGATCACCACATTGAACATGAACCGGTCGAGCTGCGCCTCGGGCAGCGGGTAGGTGCCTTCCATCTCGATCGGATTTTGCGTTGCCAGGACGAAAAATGGCTCTTCAAGCGGATAGCGCACGCCGGCCGCGGTCACCTGATGCTCCTGCATAGCTTCGAGGAGCGCCGCTTGCGTTTTGGGTGGAGTGCGATTGATTTCGTCGGCCAGAATCACGTTCGCGAAAATCGGCCCGCGCACAAATTGCATTCGCCGCCGGCCGTCGCCCGTGTCTTCTAGAATCTCCGTGCCGGTGATATCCGCCGGCATCAGGTCGGGCGTGAATTGTATGCGCTGAAACTTCAAGTGGAACATCTGCGCGATCGACCGCACCAGGAGCGTCTTGGCGAGCCCGGGCGCGCCGGTGATCAGGCAATGCCCGCCGGAGAAGAGCGTGATCAGCAGTTGCTCGATCACCTCCTTCTGACCCACGATCACCTTCTCCAGCTCGGCGTCGATCTGAGATCGGCTCTGCCGAATCTGTTCGACAACCTGCTGCTCCATCTCGTAAGTGTCAATCTGTGTAGCCACGAGTGCTCCTGTCGTCGCGTGTGAGTAAGTGAGTGAGTAGGTGAGTAGGTATTCGATCGTTGGCACTTACTCACCTACTCACCTACTCACCTACTCACCGTACTTTAGTGCGTCATCGCATAGGTCACGATATTGATTCCCATCGGGTACGACTTGTTCTCGGCGAATTGGTGAAAGTACCACTCTTCGACGCCTTCCTCTTCCCAACCGTCACCAAGATCCGTGTTGTGGCAAATGATGGCCATCATCCGGCCTTTGTCGTCGAAAATGCCTTTGAAGTGCACGGTCTGGCAGTCGCCGCCGTGTTCCGGCTCCCACGTGATGCCCTCGGATCGCCCCCATCTCGCGTGGTTAATGCTCGGCACCTGTGGCTTTTCCTTGAGCCGGTACACGCAGCGGAAGATCTCATGGTCGATATCGAGTTCGATCGGCTCGCGGTCGGGGAACACCCGTTTGATCTGCTCGTAAAAATTCTGCCACTCGTAGTCGCCCCAGAAGTCGTCAACCATTAAGAAGCCGCCGTTAAGAAGATACTTGCGCAAGGCGACGACTTCTTCCTCGCTGAACACGAGCGAGCCCGGCTCGATGATATAGATGAACGGATAATCGAACAGCTCATCATCGGTGAGCCGCAAGATAACCGGGTTGGGGTTGACCTTGAGGGACGTAAGTTGCTGCAGGCGATAGGAGAAGTTGAGGTCGCTGTCGCGATAGTCCGTAGCCCAACTTCCGCCGCGGCCACGGCGGCCCCATCCGCGGCCGCCCCACGAGTCGTACTGAATCCGAACGAACGTGAAGACGTCGTCCTTAAAGCCTGCGTCGTTTTCCCACATCGGCACGCCCGCACGATCATCGCGGTCCCAATCTCGGTCCCGGCGGTCTCGTCCGCGGCCGCGGCGCCATTGCGCAAGGCTCACGCTGGTGACGGCCAGCAGCAGCACGACGATGACGATCGTGATTGTGCGTTTGCGTTTCATCGCTCGGCGGCCTCCAAAGCAGCCTGCCCGTTCGCAGCGGGGTCCTCAAGCTGTAACAATAACTGGTGCGCGGCTAAAAAGCGCGGGGCTTCTTCCAGCGCCTGGAGCACATGACGCTTCGCTCCCGCGCGGTTGTCGGCGTCACGCAAAAGCTGCGCCAGTCGGAAGTGCGTTTCGGCCGCATCGGTTGTGCCAAAGAGTAACAACGCCTTATATGCGCGAATCGCCTCGTCGCCGTGGCCCAGCTTTTCAGCAGCCTGAGCCAAATAACGGTGCGGCGCGGCCACCAGGGGATTCACGGCCAGCATCCGCCGGGCGTTCTGGGCAACGCTTTCCCAATCGCCCTCCCCCTCGCCGATTTCCATTAAGCGAAGGTATGCCGAAGCGGCATCGGCATCGCCCGAGGCCATTGCTTCGAGGGCGGCACGCTCTTCGACGACATCGCCAAGCCCGCGATGGGCGGCCGCCATGATCGCATAACAGCTCTCGGATTCCGCGCCGTCGGGATACACGTCCTTTAGCCGCTGTGCCGCCGCCAGCGCTTCCTTGAACTTACGCTCCACGAGTAGCTGCCGACTCCACCGCACCAGGCCGGGTACACTTCGTGGATGTTCCTCCAGCCACTTTGCGAGCGCCTGCGAATTGGCTCCAGGCGGAAGCTTCGGCTTCTCCCAAGTACCCTTCGGCGCGAGCGCCTCTGCCCGCTCGCGCGCGAATTTCACAAAGTCAGCATCCAGCCGCCCGAGTGGCACTGTGTGGCGAATCAGCACTTCATTGATATCCGAGCCATCTCCAAGATCGCTCAAGATATTCTGCAGGGCATCCAGCCCAAACTTTTGGATGAGATACTCAACGACCAGCGATGACTCGTAATACGCAAATTGGAGGTGCAGCGGACTCGGCGGCGAAAGAAAAGCCGAGCTGAGCCGGCTCACGGGCGTCATCTTGCCGCTCAGGATGATCTCGCGGTATTGCGGCGTCATCGATTGGCCCCAGGTCGCGTCGGCCTGGCGCTCCTCATACACCGATATCCCTTCGCTCAGCCAGCGCGGCATTTTGTTACGCGTCTTGTGCAGCGTCACCACGTGGCAGAACTCATGCCACAGCACGGCTTCCCAATTCGCCGGATTTTCGCCCTGCGACGCCGGGCTGTTCGCCGTGATCACCCGTCCGAAACATACGCCCAAGAAGCCGCCCACGCCGGGCATCCCGAAAGTTCGCACCGCAAAATCCTTTTGCTGCGGAAAGATCTCAATCACAATCGGCTTGTCCAACGACACGTCGTACTTTTCGCACAATGTGGTGCGAGCTTTTCGCAGCAACTCCAGCACACGCTCGCCGTAAAGATCGGTTTCACGTGAGTCCATGCGCACTAAAAGCCCCTCGCTCCCGATCGTGCGAAACTTGGCCAGCTGCTGTTCAAGTGTGACGAGGTTAAACGCCATGACATCGTAGGCATCGTGTTCCGCAAC
>DASXWB010000149.1:0-6659 GCA_036503915.1 Lacipirellulaceae bacterium
TGCGCTCTGCCCGCCAGCACCGTGCTGTGCATCCTTTTCTTGCAGAGCCTGCCACTGTAAAATACCAGCCATTGACTGGCAAATCGCGCTACCGTGAGACTTGCCCCGTCAAATCACGCACCCCTAGCTCAACTGGATAGAGCATCGGACTACGAATCCGAAGGTTAGAGGTTCGAATCCTCTGGGGTGTGCTGCGGCCGGCGCTTCGCTATTCCAGCTTCTCATCCCCAAAGGTCGTCCGATGGCCATTCAGAAGAACGAGCTGGCCAGTTCGATGACTCAGCGCGACTTTGTGGCGTTAATGGCCCTGCAGGGAATGCTAGCCAACGCAGATTATATGAAGGGTTCGGACCTGCGGCGCGACTTGAGCGTGGCCGCTCGGAAGGCATACGATATGGCCGATGCAATGATCGCGCTTTCCGAGGCGGAGCAAAAAACGAAATCCAAGAGTTAGCGCGATTGCCTCGGTCGGCTCGTCCGGGCGTGCATCGTCGGCACTGCTGGACAAGCCAGCAGTGGCACCCAAACGGAGCAAAGGCCCAAAGCGAAAACCTGACGGGAGATTATTTACGATGGACCAAACCGATCAAACGAACAAACTGCTGGCGGAAATTCGCGATGCGATCAAGGAGGGCGCCACGACGCGGCACCGCGACAGCGAGCGGCTTATCGAGCAGCTCACCAAGCTGCGCGAGGCACTGTCCGGCAGTTTGGAACGAGCCAAGCGAGAGCCCAAGCCGCTTATCGATCGGCCAAAAAAGCCGCGCAAGACACGCGTGCGAAAATAACAAACCGTGCCCGCGAATCGAACAGGTCGACAGCCCCCGGCTTTGCCGGGGGTTTTGGTGTGCAATCGCATCAACTCTGGATCGGAGAACCCCCGGCAAAGCCGGGGGCTGCAATCTGATTGCTTGGCTACATCTTTACATAACTCATCTGACGATTCTCTCGGCGTGGAGCTAAAAATGGTCACGCAACACTCGACGTGTCGGGTTGGGACTTGTTTCGCCTACCTCTGTCTTACGTATGCTGGGCTGGCCGCGGCGCAGGAGCTGCCCACCATTCGGAATGTGGAGCTGCAGCCGCTTTCGGCGCAGGTGGAGCGCGTCGTTCAGGCGCTGGAGCTGGCTGGCTCGCCGCTTTCACCGGACGAGCGCGAGTCACTTCGAAGAGCGCTTGCGGAATCCAACTCGGAGGCGGGGATTGAACGCATTCAAGCCGTTCTCGATCCGCTGTGTATCGCCTGCGTGCACGTGAACCCCGAGAGCCGCGTGAAGGTGCAGGCCGGGCCGGCGGCAAAGGAACTGATCGAGCAAGGTTGGCGCGTGTTCTTAGTGAAAGTGCAGAATGAAGCCGGCGTGACGGCGCGCTTGCGGTGCAGCAGCACCAACGCTGAGCGGATTCACGACACAGACAACAGCGCCGAACCTCCGAATCCGATCAGCCGGCAGGATGTGGCGAACCGCTGGCTGGACATCAGCCTGTTCAATTCGGCGCCGCTGAACGAGCGGCTGTCCGGCCTCGCGCTCGAATACCGCGTGCTGGAGCTCTTCAGCCGCGATGCCGGGAAGCGCGAGGCGCGGCTGGCGTTCGATGTGGGGCAGGGCACGCAGGATTTGGGTTTTCGAAACGAGGTCAACGTACTTTTCGAGTGCAGAGCGAGCGAACGCGTGAAGCTGGAGGTGCTGGACGATGACGGCACGCCGACGACGGCTCATTTTGTGTTTCGCGATGAGCGCGGCCGTGTGTACCCGGCCCGGTCGCGCCGGCTGGCTCCGGATTTCTTCTTTCACGATCAGATTTACCGGCACCACGGCGAGACCGTGCTGCTTCCGGCGGGAAAATATCATGTGACATTCACGCGCGGGCCGGAGTACCGAGTGCTGGAGCGCGACATTGAAGTGCCCGCAGGCGGCGAGCACACCGAGCGCTTCGAGCTGAAGCGCTGGATCAACCTGGCGCAAAAAGGCTGGTTTTCGGGCGATCATCACGTGCATGCGGCCGGGTGCGCGCATTATTCGTCGCCCACGCAAGGCGTCGAGCCGGCCGACATGATGCGGCACATTTTGGGCGAGGACCTTAACGTCGGCTGCGTGCTCACCTGGGGGCCGTGCTGGTATCACCAAAAGCAGTTTTTTGACGGCAAGGTGCACGAGCTTTCCACGCCGGAAAATCTCATGCGCTACGATGTGGAGGTGTCGGGGTTCCCCAGCTCGCACGCCGGTCACCTGGTTCTCTTGCGGCTCAAGGAAGACGACTATCCCGGCACCAAGCGGATCGAAGACTGGCCGAGCTGGGATTTGCCGGTCCTGAAATGGGCAAAGGAGCAGGGCGGCGTCGCGGGCTTTGCGCACAGCGGCTGGGGCCTGCAGGTTGCGTCGAAAACACTGCCCACGTATGACATGCCGCCGTTTGACGGCATCGGCGCGAACGAGTACATCGTCGACGTGGCCCACGGCGCCTGCGATTTCATTTCGTCGGTCGACACGCCGTTCGTGTGGGAGATCAACATCTGGTACCACACGCTCAACTGCGGCTTCGACGCGCGGATCAGCGGCGAGACGGATTTTCCTTGCATCTATGGTGAGCGCGTGGGTTTGGGCCGCGTGTATGTGAAGATGGGGCCGGACGAACCGCTCGACTTTGATCATTGGGTCGATGGAGTGCGCGACGGCCGCAGCTACTGCTGCGACGGTTTCACGCACCTGGTCGATTTCGAGGTCAACGAGCTGGGCGTCGGGCAGCCCGGCGACCAAGGGCGGGCCAGCTATCTCGCGGCCAAGAAAGGTGAATCGCTGACTATTCGCTGCAAGGCGGCGGGTTGGCTTGACGAGCAGCCAAAGGAGGGAATCGCGTCGCGCGACCTCGATGAGCAGCCTTACTGGCACATCGAGCGCGCCCGCGTGAGCGGCACGCGGCAGATTCCAGTCGAGCTGATCGTCAATGGCGTGGCAGTCGATAAACAGTTAATCGAGGCCGACGGCAGCGTCCATGATCTGGAGTTCGAATACACGCCAGATCGCTCCAGCTGGGTGGCGATTCGCGTTTTCCCAGCGGCCCACACCAACCCCGTTTTTGTCGAGGTTGACGGCGCGCCGATCCGCGCGAGCAAACGCAGCGCCCAGTGGTGCCTGGACGCGGTCGACCGCTGCTGGGAATCGAAGTCGCCGGCAATCCGCGAGAGCGAACGCGAGGCGGCGCAGGCGGCATATGACCAGGCGCGCGACGTGTACCGACAGATTCTCACAGAATCCTACGACGACTTGTGATACTTGCTTGTGGGAGGCGTCTCTGACGCCGATCCATTCACGATCGTATATCGCAATCGGCGTCGGAGACGCCTCCCGCATCATTGACTGACTTACCGCTTCTGCCGGTCGCGTTGCAGACGCTCGAATTCTTCCTGGAGCGATTGCTTGGCGGCGGGCAGCGAGACGACGTACTGCCGGTCGTACTCGACCGCGTACTGGTACTCGATGAGCCGAGCGTCTTCGCCGGCGGCTTTGGCGGGCACCTCGATGTCCCAGCGCAATAGGCCCATCGGGCGCTCTTCGCGCAAGTACAACTTGTCCTCGCTGATGGGGTCGCTGGTTTTCGCAAGTGTCACACGGATGTCCTCGCCGTTCTCGGCATGCGGGAGCCGGTCGAGAACGCGCACGGGCGTCGCCTCGCCGCTGAAGTTCTCGACAACGAGCCGATAGTCGAAGCGGGTTTCGCGGTTGCCGCCTTGCACGTCATCTTGCTTGTCGGCCAGCTCGCGGCGGCCGCGCAGCTGCGGGTCCGCGCCGAAGCCCACAACGAACGTCTCGCCGCGGGCCACGGTCGGAATCTCGCCTTGGCCGACGAAGCGCCCGTCGAGGTACACCGTAATTGGGCCGGCTAGCAAATCTTCGTCGCTGGAATTCATGAGCTCCGCTTCGCGATAAACGTAGGACGTGAGCACCGGGACGGCGACATGATAGAAGCGGCTCTCCATGTCGGCGTGCATGATGCGGACCATCTGCTGATCGGAGCGGCTGGCCAGGCTGACTCCGCCGTTGAGGCGATAACTTAAGCTCGGCCCGTTTACATTTTCCGTAGCCCCGCTGCGCAGGACGCTGAGCGTGGTCGCGTCGCCGTTGATCTCCAGTTGCTGCACCGCGCAAGCTGCATCGTTGAGGCTCCAGTTGAAGCGGTTTTGCTCGTCGAACATGACGGCGTTATTGCCAGCCAGGGCGTAATCGCTCTTGCTCTTGTTGAGGACCTGGATCTGGTCGAGCACCTGGCCCTTCGACAGGCCGAGACCGTACGCCGCCGCTTGTTGTTGGGCATTTTGGCCCGGTGCATTCGGTGCGTTGGACGCAAGCGTCACGTGGAACGGCGCCAGCCCTGGGCCCGCGGCTCCGAGCGCGGGCGAGGCCGTGGAGAGCGTGAGGATGACGTCGTTCCAATCTTCGCCGGTAAGTTGCTGGATGAGTGCGTTGTATTCGACGCGGACTTTCTTGCGATCGGCATCGGCGCGCATCGTGTAGGCCGGCGACCAGCCGCAGTTGCTCACCAAATAATTCAGCCGAACCTCGGCGGCGCCGGGGGCTTGCTTTTGCAGGAACAGCACTGCTTCGCGCTCGGTGCGCGAAGCGCCGGCCGTGATCTCGGCGCGCTTACGCTGCAGCAGCTGCAGCTGCTCGTTGAGATCATACGCCTGTTTGGCAAGGTCTACTTCCTCTTGTGCGATTTTTTCATGTTGTGCGAAGGCAAACGTCGTGAGCCGCTCCAGGGCCTCTGCATCGAGCACTCCGCTGGTGAGATCGGCTTGCGCCGTGGGCGCGACGAATCCTTCCAGCTTGCCGAGGTATTCAGCGCGCTTACCGAGGAGGGCCTGGCGCTTCGAGGTGAGGTCGATTTGCCGCTGCACGTCGAGGATTTCGCGATCGAGCTGGCGGACTTCTTCGCGCGGCTCTTCGCCGACGGCCCGCTCGCGGAACCGCACGGCGCGGATTTCCACAGCATCGCCGCCCTCGGCAAACAGGCTGTTGGGCACAACCTGTTCGGGCAAACTGCCGACAACGACTTCCATGCTGCCCGCTTCGCCCTCAACTGGGATCGCGCGGGTTACCTGGGCTTGGCCGCGGTAAAGTGTCACGGCAGTGACGCGCCCGTTGATATTCTCGGCCCGCAGCTCATGCAGGCTGCTAGCGATGACAATTGCAAGGGCGGCGAGTGGACGGCGGAACATGTTCGGACGAAGCATTGTGGGCCTCCTTCTGTAGCTCAGCTTTTGCGGGCTGAATGCTGATGATGGTCAGGCAAAGCCTGACGTACTGTTCGTCAGGCTCGAAAGCCCAACCTACGGTGAGTGTACGACGATGCGCGCAAGCCGCACAACGCCGATCGTGTAACGAGTTTGTAACGAGAGGGGAACGGGTCCGCAGCGTTGGACGCGGTTTGGGAAAAGAAAGTTCCCAGCGCGAGATCAGCGGCGCGCTTCGGCGATCTCTTCAGCCTCTGCGTACACTTCGCGGACCCGGGCGCGGTGCCTGAGATAATACACCACACCAAGGAGCGCCACAGCAATCATCGTCACGCGCTGCGCGAGTGACACCATCGTGCCATCGCCGGGCCGAACGCCCGCGGCGCCGGGCAGGTGTTGGTAAAGTTCCTCGATCGCCAACTCCATGGTGCCCAACCCCGCGAAGGTGGCGGGAATTGCGCCGACCAGGCTGGCCACCGGGATGGCAACCAGATGTTCGGGCCACGTCGGCCGGTGTACCGGCAATCCGCCGGCAACAAAGTAGAACGAGGTGATGAACATGAGGTTGGAAAGCGCGCTCGCGGCAGCGGCGGCCGCCAGCAAACCCTTTTGTTCTCGATAGGCCCGCACCGCTGCGAGCAGTCGCGCCAGCGTGGTGCCGGCGATCGGCACGCGGCCGACGAAACCGCTGATGACCGCGCCCGAAAAAGCGGGCACGAACATGAGCAGAGCGGCCCCCGTGAAGACCAGGGCGGCCGTCGCCAAGATTGTCTTCGATAGCAACGCCAATCCGGGCGAGGAGGCGTGGATCAGATCGGTTGATAGAATCCCTCCGCCAGCCAGCGCGAGCATGGTCGTTACTCCCAGGAGCCGATCGGCCGCCACGGTGGCTACCGCCTCGGTGCGGCGCCCCGGCTGGCCATGCGCCAGGAAGATCGCCCGGAACAAATCGCCGCCGATTGCGCCGAGCGAGACGAAATTCAGCGCGAAGCCGAGTGCGCCTAGCCGGAATGTGTCGGGAAGCCGCACGCGGATCCCCACGGCGCAGATCAAGAGATGCCAGCGCACGAATCCCAGCAAGGCCGCGGCGAACGTGCACGCGGCGCCGGTCACGAGCGCGGGCCAATGCTTGGGCTCTTCCACCAAGCGCGTGAACGCATCGTGCTCGCGGGCCTGCCATACCAGGTAGACCAAAATCGCCACGGCCAGCGTGATCTTTGCGGCCGCGATAAGTGTCCGACGTGTGGCCGAGTGTGGTGCAGTCATAATACGGCGTGGCGCATAGCGCGGCGCGGGCGGCCGGGACATCCTACCGTTGACAGGCAAAAAGCCTACTGGTAGGTTTCAATTCCGACAATGTCCCGGACGGAAAATTGGGATGCACGGGGGATTAGCTCAGTTGGGAGAGCGTCAGGCTGGCAGTCTGAAG
>DASXWB010000150.1:0-12189 GCA_036503915.1 Lacipirellulaceae bacterium
CGCTCTGCTTCCCTCCTGCTCGCCCGCGCTCACCTTCCTCCTCGGCCCTTGCTCTTTCCCCTAAACTCTCAACTCAAAGCGTCCAAGTTGAATTTGGCCACCCATTCTGATATACTGTTCATCTGTACAAAAGTCAAGCTACCCCGCCAGGACTCGAACCTGGAATGAGGGAATCAAAATCCCTAGTGTTACCATTACACCACGGGGTAAACAAAGCTCTTAGCTATTAGTGTTTAGCTGTTAGCCAGAGCGGATTCACTTCAATTCTGGCTAAGAGCTAATAGCTAACGCCTAATAACTATCTCAAAAGCTAACAGCTAACGGCTTCTGTTGGCAACCGCGAAGGCGAGCTGCTCCAGCTCCGTGGTCAGATCCACGCCCACCAAGCCAACCTCCGCGGGAAGCGACAACGTCACCGGTGCAAAGTTTACAATGCCCTCGATGCCGGCCGATACAAGTTGGTCGGCGACCTGTTGGGCCTGCGGAGCCGGGACGGTGATCATACCCAGTTGAATCCGCAGTTGGCGCACGACCTCCACCAAACGCTGCTGGCTGTAGACGGGTATGCCTTCGACCTTCGCGCCAACAACGCGCGGGTCGGCGTCGAATGCCGCGACAATGCGAAAGCCTTTTGACCCGAATCCCTTGTAACGCAAAAGTGCGCGGCCGAGATTTCCTACGCCGACCATTGTGACGGTCCACTGGCGATCGGTGCCCAAAATGCGGCGAATCTCCCCTACCAGTTCGTCGCAGCGATAACCGACGCCCGGATGTCCGAAATGCCCGAAATAGGCCAGGTCCTTTCGAACCTGCGCGTCGGTAAAGCCGAGCGCCTTTCCGAGCTGGCTGGAGCTGATCGTGGTCCTGCCGTCGTGAACCAGCCGCTGCAATTCCCGAAGGTACAGGCTGAGCCGGCTCACAACCACGTTCGGAACGTCGCGCGGTACGGGATCGGGCTTACTTTGCTTTGCTGAAGCCAAAGGACCGCCTCTTTATTGCCGGCTCGGCACCGTTGCGAATGGGCCGAGTCAACTCTAGGAAAAGCCTTCGCGGTCAGCAAGCTAACGTCCTCCGGCGTCTGACTCGTAAGTGGGAGTAGCAGATTCCTGCCTACGCATAGTCAGTATTCGCGTATGCCGCCCGCCTAATCGCTGCTTTTGGTTCATGCATTTCGTTTAGGACAGCCGCTCTAATCAGCCCGTTACAAGCGATACGCGCTTTCAACTTGAACAGCGCAAGCACTTGTTGCGACGAGTCTTAGGATCGCGAAAAGCGCTCCGATCACGTGTTCGGCGGAGAATACGTCGTCTACGGAAAATGAGAGGTTCAGTTAAGGTGCGTGGATTTGCTAGCCCGAATTACTAATGGGCGGATTTCGTATCCGCTATCACGACCAGCCCATGGACACACCCTACGAACTGGACCAAAGGAGGCGAAGGAGATGAAAGGATGGATGGTTGCGCTGGCCGCAACCCTTGTGCTGACGCTTGTCCCAGACCAAGCGGATGCCGGGTTGTTCGGCGTGGCGCGTTATCGCAACTGTGCACCGTGCTGCCAAGAACGGTGTCACACCGTCATGAAGACCGTTCGCTGCATCGAATACGATCAGCAACAGGTCACATGCTACAAGACGTGCTACGAGCGGGTCTGCGAAGATCGCGTGATCAACTGCGTCAAGTACGTCCCTGAAACCTGTACACGACAAGTTTGCTATACAGTCTGCAAGCCGGTCTGGGAAACGCGGACACGTTGCTATACCGTCTGCAAGCCGGTTTGGGAAACCAAGACCCGCCAGGTTTGCTACACCGTGTGCAAGCCGGTTTGGGAAACCAAGACGCGCTGCTACACAGTGTGCAAGCCGGTCTGGGAAACCAAGACCCGCCAGGTTTGCTACACAGTGTGCAAGCCGGTTTGGGAAACCAAGACGCGCTGCTACACCGTCTGCAAGCCGGTCTTCGAAACCAAGACTCGCTGCTACACAGTGTACAAGCCGGTCTTCGAAACCAAGACGCGCTGCTACACGGTGTACAAGCCGGTCTGGGAAACCAAGACCCGCGAGGTTTGCTACACGGTGTGCAAGCCGGTGTTTGAAACCCGCACGCGCCAGTACACGACATGCAAGCTGGTTTGGGAAACCAAGACCCGCGAGGTTTGCTACACAGTTCGCAAGCCGGTGACCGAGACGAGGACGATCCAGGTCCAATGTGGCCATTGGGACACGCAGACCTACACCGTCCCCGGTCCAATGATTCGCCGGTGTGTACGCGAGCCAGGCACATGGGTGTATGATCCCCACACGTGCTGCAATAAGTACTGCCCGGGCAAGACCCGCATCGAGTGCTCCCAGGGCCCGCCGCGCACCTGCTGCAAGAGAGTTTGGGTACCTCAGTGCATCGACAAGCAAGTCTGCTACACGAAGTGGGTTTGCGAGCCTTGCACGAAGACCGTTTGCTACAAGGTGTGCCGCAGGGTGCCTGAAACGCGGACCTGCTGCTACAAGGTCTGCAAGATGGTGCCCGAGCAGAAGACCCGCACGGTGTGCTACAAAGTGTGCCGCAGGGTGCCCGAGCGGCGCACTTGCTGCTACAAGGTCTGCCGCATGGTGCCCCAGCAGAAGACCTGCTGCTACAAGGTCTGCAAGATGGTGCCTGAGCAGAAGACCTGCTGCTACAAGGTCTGCCGCATGGTGCCCGAGCAGAAGACCTGCTGCTACAAGGTCTGCCGCATGGTGCCCGAGCAGAAGACCCGCACGGTGTGCTACAAGGTCTGCCGCATGGTGCCCGAGCAGAAGACCTGCTGCTACAAGGTCTGCAAGATGGTGCCCGAGCAACGCACTCGGACGGTATGCTACACGGTGCGCAAGCCCGTGTGCTACCAGAAGACCATCAAGGTGTGGAAGTGCGTGCCGAAGCGCGTGCCCTACACGGTAACCCGCTGCGTGCCGCGCTGCGTGTGCAAGCAGGTTCCGGTGCAGGTGGGCTGCCCATCGCATGACTGCGGCTGCGACCAAGGTTGCGGCCACGTCGGTGGCTGCGGGTGCGGCAACGGCGGCGGTCTTGGATGTGGTGCTGCGGTCGACGGTTCGTACGAAGGCTCCATGGAGCATGGTTACGAAGCCCCGGCCTCGGAAACCGAAGCTCCGGAAACCGCTGTTCCGCCAGCTCCGAGCGCGTAGCAACTGAGAACCCTTCGCTCCCCTCGTGGGGAAGAAGGCTGGTCAACTGAAACCCACAAGGCGGGTCGGCTCCTCGGACGAGCCGGCCCGCCTTTTTTTGTTGCTCTTCATCGCCCGCGAAACGTTAAACGGTTGGGCCCATTCTGGCACGCGTTATGCTAGCGGCTTTTCGTCGTGCCGCCGCGGAGGCCTGAAACAACAGGCTTTTTGGCGCAAGATTTGGCGAACCGCTTCTCGTAAAAACTAATGGTGGGTATCTTCGAGCCGCATCGAGGACAAATTGAAGCGCCCTATGAGTCGACTGTCTGCAGAAAACCACGCACATTCAGCTACGAGCGACGCCCGGACGGAGGTCGGGTCGCCGGCCGGAGTCACGGAGCGCGACCTGTTCGTGGTGGCCCTGGGGGCTTCGGCCGGGGGGTTGGAGGCACTCGAAAAGTTTTTCGATAACATGCCGGCCGCGGATACCCGGCAGCCGGACCACGCTTCGGGCGGTGCCCAGCCGGGTGACGGGACGGGGCTGGCGTTCGTCGTCGTCCAGCACTTGTCGCCCGACTTCAAGAGCCTCATGAATGAGCTCTTGGCCCGCCACACCAAGCTGGCCATCCATCGCGTGACCGACGGCATGGTAATCGAGCCAAACTCGATCTACTTGATCCCGCCGAAGAAGGAGATGATTGTCAGCGACGGGAAGCTCTTGCTAACCGACAAAGACCCAGCCCAGGGCCTGAGTCTGCCGATCGACACGTTCCTGCGCTCGCTGGCCCACGAATATGGCCGAAACGCGATTGCCGTGATTCTCTCCGGCACCGGCAGCGACGGCTCCCGCGGCATCGTGGCGATTCACGACGCCGGCGGCCTGGTGATCGTGCAGGACGAAGCCACCGCGAATTTCGACGGCATGCCGCGCTCCGCCATCGACACCGGCGTAGTCGATGCCGTGCTGCCGCCGCGCGAGATGGCGACGGCGATCCTCGACTACGTCCACCAGCGTCCCCGATCAGACCATGGGGCCGATGGCGACGGCCAAGTCATCGACCATGCCGAAGTCCACGAGATATTTCGGGCGCTGCACAGTGCCTACGGAATTGACTTTTCCTACTACAAGCCGAATACCGTGGCCCGGCGCGTGCAGCGCCGGCTGCAGATCAATCACGCAGCCGACTTGGCGGATTATGTCGCGCGACTGCGCGACGACCGCCAGGAGCTCAATGCGCTGTACAAGGACCTTTTGATCGGGGTCACAAAGTTCTTCCGCGACGAGGATGCTTTCCAGCGACTGGAGATGGAGGTGATCCCCCAGCTGCTCGGCGGAATCAACTCGGACGACGAGCTGCGCATTTGGGTCGCGGGTTGCGCCACGGGCGAAGAGGCGTATTCCGTGGCGATTTTGGTTCACGAGGCGCTTTCGGCCCGGCGCATGCCGCTGCGGGCGAAGATCTTCGCGACCGATGTTCACGAGGCGTCGCTCGAGTTGGCTAGCGCCGGCATATACCACGAGGAATCGCTTGCCGGCATGAGCGCGGCCCGGATCAATCGCTATTTCAAACGCCAGTCATCCGGTTATCAGGTGATGCCGGAGCTGCGGAAGATGATCGTCTTTGCGCCGCACAACGTGATTAAAGACGCGCCATTCACCAAGCTCGATCTCATTTGCTGTCGCAATATGCTGATTTATCTGCAGCCTCATGCGCAGAAGAAAGCCATGTCGCTATTCCATTTTGCGCTCAAGACAGGCGGCTTTCTGTTCCTGGGACCAAGTGAAAGCGCGGGCGAGCTGACCGACGAGTTCGATGCGGTCGACCGGCATTGGAAGATCTTTCGCAAGCGGCGCGATATCCGTTTGCCAGCCGATTTCCGCTTGCCGCTCTCCCCTGGCTTAGCGCGATGGCGGGCCACGGCCGGCGTCGTGGCGCCCGAATCGCGCGGGCTGCCGGAAGTGCAGTTGCTGCGGGCCTATGATGCGCTGCTCGACGCCTACGTGCCGCCCAGCTTGATGGTCAACGAGCGGCGCGAGCTGGTGCATTCCTTTGCCGGCGCCGGCAAGTATCTCAACATCCCGGACGGCCGGCCTTCGCAGGATGTGCTCGACATGGTCGAACCCGACTTGAAGCTGGCGCTCGCCGGCGCACTGCAGCGGGCCACGAAGGAAAAGCAACCCATCGTCTATAGCAGCGTCAGCTTGCGCTCGCTGCCTGAAGGAGAGCAGCTCCGCCTGTCGGTCAAGCCGATCACGATTCAAAGCACCGGCGAGGAGTTTTTTCTGATCTCCTTCGAGACGCAAGCCCGGCGGCCGGCCCCCGAGCCTTCGGTAGAATCGATCGATTTCGACGCCGCCTCGCGCGATCGGCTACTCGAGCTTGAAGAGGAGCTGCGTTACACCAAGGAGAATTTGCAGGCCACCATCGAGGAGATGGAGACGACCAACGAGGAGCTTCAAGCCACGAACGAGGAGCTGGTGGCCTCCAACGAAGAACTACAGAGCACGAACGAGGAGCTGCATTCGGTCAACGAAGAACTGTACACGGTCAACGCCGAGCATCAGCGCAAGATCGTCGAACTCACCGAGTTGACCGACGATATGGATAACCTGCTACGGAGCACTGAAATCGGCACGATTTTCCTCGATCGCGCGTTGCGGATTCGCAAGTTCACGCCGCAGATTTACCACGCGTTTCAAATCTTGCCGCAGGATATCGGCCGCAGCATCGAGGCGTTCTCCCATAACATCCTGCACGAGAGTTTGCTGGACGACGTGCAGCGCGTGGCGGCGACGGACACGCCGTTCGAAAAGGACGTGCAAGACTGACACGGGAAATGGTATTTGCTGCGCATTATGCCTTACCGGAGCAAGGGGCATGCCGATGGCGTCGTCATCACGCTTGTCGACATTTCGGGCATCAAGCGTGCCGAAGCCCAGCTGCGGCGAATGTCGAAAGTGTTCATGGACGGCGCGGACCCGATCATCATCGAGGACCTCGACGGGTGCATCATCGACTTGAACGATGAAGCCGTGAACGCGTATGGCTGGACGCGGGAAGAAATGACCGGCCAGCCCAGCAGTATGCTCATGCCCGAGGGATGCGTTGAGCAAGCCAACGAGTTGCGTGCGCGCTGCCGCAACTCCGACCATGTGCGTAACGTCGAAACAGTGCGCACCAACCGAGCGGGAGAGAAGATTCCGATTTTGCTTACACTCTCCGTGCTGCAAGACGAATCGGGCCAGCCCGCCGGCATTGCATCGCTGTCGAAAGACATCCGCGCGCAAAAGGAGGCCGAGCGCCAGGCTCGTGAGGCGGTGGTGCGGCGCGACGAGTTTCTGGCGATGCTGTCGCACGAATTGCGCAATCCCCTGAGCGCCGTATTAAACGCATCGCAGTTGCTGGCTCACGGACCGGCAATCGGCGATCACGCGAAACTGGCCTCCGACGTCATAGTGCGCCAGTCTCGGCAGATGGCCCGCCTGCTGGATGACCTGCTCGATGTATCGCGCTTCACGCAAGGCAAGATCGATATCCGCAAGCAAATTGTCGACCTCAGGTCCCTGGTTCAGGATGTCGTCGAGGCGATCCGTCCAGAGCTGGAGGACCGCCGCCATGCGCTGGAGCTTCAGATCGGCGAGGAGCCGCTATTCATCGAGGGCGATCCATCGCGGCTCTTGCAGATTCAGGAGAACCTGCTCACCAACGCCGTGCGCTACACCCCGCCGCAAGGCCGAATTGTGTTATCCATGAGGCGGGATGGCAATGGCGCCGTGCTATGCGTCGAAGACAACGGCCAAGGCATACCGCCCGATATGCTTTCGACAATTTTCGAACTGTTCGTGCAGGGCCCCAAGTCGCTCGCCCGCACCGAAGGCGGGATGGGCATCGGCCTGAGCCTTGTGCGATTGCTCGTCGAGCTGCACGGCGGCAGGGTCTCGGTCGAGAGCGCTGGTAAAGGCTGCGGCAGCGCTTTCACCGTACGCCTGCCACTTACCGACAAGCGGCCGCAAACCGAGAAGCCTTCAAACGCATCGTCGCACAGTAGCTTGAACGTACTTATCGTAGAGGATAATGACGACAGCCGTCTGATGCTGGAGCGACTGCTAAAAATGGACGGGCATAATGTCTATACGGCGGCCGATGGCAAAAGCGGCTACGACGTCATTTGCACGTATAAGCCGGATGTAGCGTTGCTGGATATCGGCCTGCCCATCATGGATGGCTATGAAGTTGCGCGGAAGGTGCGGGCCGAGCTTGGCAGCGCTCCCATCCGCCTTGTCGCGCTTACCGGGTACGGGCGATCCGAGGATCACGAGGCCGTCATGAACGCCGGCTTCGATCATCATCTTGTAAAGCCCGCCGACCCGCGTGAGCTGGCCCGCGTGCTACGAAAGCAGTAAATCGCTGCGCGGCGGCGCAATCACGCCAGGATGCGTTCGGTGTGCAGCTCGTCGTGGAGCGCGTCGATTAGCGTTTTGGGATCGAGTGGTTTAGTGAACCAGCGGTCTACGCCGTTTGGCCCCAGTGCTACGTTCATTTCCTCGGGCTTCGTGCCGCTGACGGCAAACAGTTTCAATCCGCGGTAATCGGGATTGTTGCGGATGGCCGCGACGGTCTTCCGGCCATCGAATCGGGGCATGCGCATGTCCAACAGGACGACGTCTGGAGCATTTTGCGTCAGTCGCACCATGGCTTGCAGGCCGTCTGCCGCCGTGTCCACGTCGAAACCGCTGACGCGCAGGTAACCGGCCAGGAGTTCGCGCTCGTTGTCGTTGTCTTCCACGACCAGCGCGCGGCGGTGGACCTCCGCTTGCGTGTCCGCATTCGCCTTGGCGGGCTGTTCCAGCAGAGTTTCGATCCCTTTGAGTTCGTTAAAGATAGTGAAGATTGTGGACTCGACATCGCTTAAATCGCCGTTTTCGAGTTTTCGGTGCAAGAGGTGCAGTCCCAGCGCCGCTGAGTTGAGCCGATTCCGCGTGTCGTGATTCAGCCGCGCCATATAGGAGTTCTTTGCATCGGGAAACTTGAGCACTTGTTCGTCTTCTTCACCGGCCTTGGCTTTAGCCTGAATGCGTTCGCAGACCTCATGGCGATGCACCGGGATTTCTTCGGGCGCCTCGATGCCTAATCGCACTTTTTTGCCCGCCACGCGAATGATTTCCACGCTGATACCCAGCGTCGGGAACACGACTTTGTCATTCTGGCCACGTGAGAGAACTAACATCCTATCTCCTTTCCTATACACGAACGCTTATTCAGCCACTGGCTCAACATGCTGACATATCAGCCGAGAAATCGCTGACCGCTCAGCACGAGAACCCAGGTCCATAGAACTGGACGCGCGTGTGCGCTCGATGAGCGAGCTCGTCCATGAAGAAAGTCGAATTCTCGACTGGTGTGGACGCGCCCGTCCACAACTCGCATCAACGCGTTAATCAAGGTTCTAAGTCGCCGGCCGGATTTTTTACAAGATCAGAAAATGGAGATTGTGAAACCCGGCGAATTGTCCGCTAGCAGTCGCTGGAATACTAATCAGATTCTGCGGTAGATAATAATATGTGCGGTGCCGCAACGGTGCAGCAGAAGTCACGGCAATTCAGGCGGCGGGGCGCTATCCCCGCTGAGCCGCAAGCGGCGGCTTAAATAGGTAAGTGCGAAAAAATCATATAGGCTATGGGCCACCATGGGGGCAACGAGGTCGTTGTACTGCAGCACAAGTGCGCCAAAGCACAGACCGATGGCAGTGGCCAGAAAAAAGTAGAGCTTCGACAACGCGTGGACCAGGCCAAACAACAGGCTGGTGATGCAAAGCCCCACCATCGGCGTGGTCCATTGGCCAATGAGCGATTGAAGCACTCCGCGGAACAAAAGTTCCTCACCTACGCCAGCCAGCACGGCAATCAACGCGAATTGTGCGGCGCTGGCCTCCGAAAACATCTCGGCGATCAACCATTCGACCTGTCGGCGCAATTCTCGAATTTGTGTCCACGACGAGTGCACCAGCCATAAGAAAACCGCAAGCATGGGCAGCGTCACCAAGACGCCGCGCGTGACCGCATAGGCCAGCAGCTCACCGGTCGCCGGGATTTGCTCACGCAGCGGCACGTGAAACAGCCAAGCCAGAAGGACCGCAACCAGCGCAAGGCCGCCCTCGACCACAACGGCTAGCGCGAAGCCATTCGAGCGCTCTTGAGTTTCGGCCATCCTGCGACCTTCATACCGTGGCGGGACCTGCCCCCGCGCTCACCTTGACGCGTGGCCGACCGCGGCCATACATTGACCGATTCGCATTCGACGCCGATTCTCCACGTTAAAACCTAGGGCGGGCCGGCTCGTTCGTCAATTCGAGCGAAGCCGCTGACAAGACTGCGCGGTCCGCCTCCTTACATTTCCAATGGTGATTCAATGGCAACAGCTGATTTGAAACGCAAGGCGAAACCAGCCACTTCAACAGACGTATCGGCTCGGTCCGGTTCGAACGGTCAGCCCGCGAAGATGATCTATTACTTCGGCCGCACCAAGACCGAAGGCAGCGGAAAGCAGAAGCAACTGCTCGGCGGCAAAGGCGCTAACCTGGCCGAGATGACCAGCATCGGCCTGCCGGTGCCTCCCGGCTTCACGATCACCACGGAAGTTTGCGACCTGTATTACAAGAATAGCCGCAAGCTTCCGGCCGGCTTGCAGGATGATGTCGCAACGTACGTCGCGATGCTGGAAAAAGAGCTGGGCAAGAAGTTCGGCGATAATACCAACCCGCTCCTGGTGTCGGTGCGCAGCGGCGCGGCTGTGTCGATGCCCGGCATGATGAACACGATCCTCAATCTGGGCCTCAATGACGAGGCCGTCGCTGGCTTGGCGAACGCGACCGGGAACGAGCGCTTCGCGTACGATGCTTACCGCCGGCTGATCAACATGTACGGCGATGTGGTGTGCGGCGTGGACCACGAGCTGTTCGAGCACGCCTTCGACAAGATCAAGACGAAATACAAGGTGAAGAACGACACCGATGTGCCGGTCGAGGGCATGATTCAACTGTGCGAAGAATACAAGAAGGTCTTTCAGAAGCATTTTGGAAAACCATTCCCGCAAGAGCCGCTAAAGCAGCTTGAGCTGGCCATCGAAGCCGTGTTCAAAAGCTGGATGCAGCCCCGCGCGGTGAAGTACCGCCAGGTCGAAAACATCACCGGCCTGTTGGGCACGGCCGTAAATGTGCAATCGATGGTGTTCGGCAACATGGGCGATGACTCCGGCACCGGCGTGGCATTCACGCGCGACCCGGCCACCGGCGAGGACAAGTTTTACGGCGAGTTTCTCATCAACGCACAGGGCGAGGACGTGGTCGCCGGCATTCGCACGCCCCTGCCCGTCGCGGAAATGCCTAAGTGGAACAAGAAGGTTTACAACGAGCTCCTGGAAATCAAGGAAAAACTCGAAAGCCACTACCGCGACGTGCAGGACATCGAGTTCACGATTGAGCGCGGCACGCTGTTCATGCTGCAAACGCGCAACGGCAAGCGCACCGGCGCCGCGGCAGTGAAAATCGCCTGCGACATGGTGAAAGAGGGGCTCATCGAGGAAAAAACCGCGGTGATCCGCATTCCAGCGGGCGACCTCACGCAGTTGTTGCTACCCAGCTTCAGCCCGCAAGGTAAACAGCAGGCGAAGAAGGAAAACCGCTTGCTCGCGATCGGTCTGCCCGCCTCACCCGGCGCGGCCGTAGGAAAGCTGGCTTTTACCGCGGCGGAAGCGGTCGATCGCACGCTGGACGGCGAGAAGGTACTTCTGGTGCGTAAAGAAACCAATCCGGAAGACATCGAAGGCATGCACTCGGCCGTCGGCATCCTCACGAGCACCGGCGGTATGACGAGCCACGCCGCGGTTGTGGCCCGCGGATGGGGCCGCTGCTGCGTGGCCGGCGCCGGTGCGATCACGATCGACGAGAAGGGCAAGAAAATAAAAGTCGGCGGCAAGACGTTCACTGCTAAAGACACGCTCTCGATCGACGGCTCCACCGGCGAAGTCATGGCCGGCTCAATACCAACCCAAATACCAAAGCTCTCCGGCGATTTCGCCACCGTCATGGGCTGGGCCGACAAGTATCGCACGATGAAAATCCGCACTAATGCCGACACGCCGGATGATGCCAAGCGGGCACGCGAGTTCGGCGCTCAGGGCATCGGGCTGTGCCGCACCGAACACATGTTCTTCGAAGGCGAGCGGATCAAAGAAATGCGGGCGATGATCCTGGCGAATAGCGAGAAGGAGCGCCGCGCGGCACTCAAGGATCTTTTGCCGCTGCAGCGGAAGGACTTCATCGGCATCTTCAAGGCGATGAATGGCCTGCCGGTAACAATCCGTCTCTTGGACCCGCCGCTGCATGAGTTCCTGCCTCACGACCCCAAGACACAAGCCGAAACGGCCAAAGAACTGGGCATCACCGCAGCCGAAGTACGCGAACGCGTCAGCCAGCTTCATGAAATGAATCCCATGCTCGGCCATCGCGGTTGCCGGCTCGCGGTGACCTATCCGGAAATCCTGGAAATGCAGGTCACCGCCATCACCGAGGCCGTGATTGCCTGCAAGGAAAAGAAGATCGACGCCCAGGCGGAAATTATGATTCCGCTCGTCGGCACGCGTCGGGAGCTGCAGGTACTTGCAGAACAAGTGCGCCAGACGATTGCCGACGTCGAGGAGAAAAAGAAGTACAAAGGCAAGCTCGATATCCTCGTCGGCACGATGATCGAAGTGCCTCGCGCCTGCGTCACCGCCGACGAAATTGGCGCGGAAGCGGATTTCTTCAGCTTCGGCACAAACGACCTGACGCAAATGACCTTCGGCTTTTCGCGCGATGATGTGAACACGTTCCTGCCCGACTATCTGAAGCAGGAAATCCTGCCGCGAGATCCGTTCCAGTCGCTCGACACGGGCGGTGTCGGGCAGCTTGTGGAGATGGGCGTCCGCAAAGGCCGCTCCGCCAAGGAAAACCTCAAGGTTGGAATCTGCGGCGAGCACGGCGGCGACCCGGATTCA
>DASXWB010000151.1:0-2837 GCA_036503915.1 Lacipirellulaceae bacterium
GTAGAGAATGCCCAAACTGCCCCGGTGCAAATCGGTCGCTCGTGTGACGGAACGGACGGCCGCCGGAAGCGTCCCGCCCATGAGCACGGTGGGAACCGCCATGATCGCCGCGGCAAACAGCAATCGCACTGCGGTCGCGCCGGCGACGCCCAGCGATTCTTGTCCACCCAGGCCGAGATAAATCTGCCCGGCGAGCGAAATGAGCCACGGCGTGACCGCGGCGCTCAGCGCGATGGCCACTTCGAGCAGCCCATACATCCGTAGCGGATTTGGCACCCGGTCGGCAATCTTTCCCAGGAAGGCGCTTCCGACCCCCAGTCCGGCCATAAAGATTGCCAGCACAGCGGCGGCCGCGGCCGTCGTCGCGCCGAAGATAAGCCGCAATTCCCGCATCCATGCGATCTGGAACACCAGCGCCGCGCATCCCGAGGCAAGCACGAGAAGCGCGACGACCGCGAGAGGCGGGTGGGCCGACCGCGCCGCATCAGATGCAGCTGCGGCGGACGTCGCGCCCGCGTTGCCGGAGGCTTTTCGATTCTTTTTGTTGCGTTTTGCCAGAAGGAGCCTCCTGCAAGTGTGCCATTCGGTTCGAATCGCATTATAAGAAACCCGAGATGCCGCAGAAGTAGCTTTGCGTGTATGGGTGGCTGGGGCAACGCCCCAGCCACCCCCTCGGTTTGATCAACGAGCGCTATCGGCCGGCGGCAGGAATTGGATGCAAGAAGGCGTCGGCACTTCGGCGACTACGCCTGAAGGTTTTAGTCGCCCACTCGCCTCATCGACTCGGCACAACAGCAATGTGTCGGAATTCTGGTTGGCGATTGCCAGATGCGTGCCGGCCGGGTGAATCCCGAAATGCCGCGGCGTTTTGCCGCCAGAACTCTGCTCCGCGATGTACGAAAGCGTGCCCTTTTCGCGATCGACCGCAAACAGCACGACGCTGTCGTGACCGCGGTTCGATGCGTACACATACTTTCCGGAAGGATGGATGCCGATTTCGGCGCAGGTATTGGGACCGTCGTAATCTTCGGGCAAGGAGGAGACGGTCTGCAGTTCCTTCAGCGCGCCTGCGTCGACATCGTAAGAGAATGCGGTGATTGTGGAGTTCAGCTCATTAATGACATAGGCGTAACGTCCGTCGGGACGGAAGACCATGTGCCGCGGGCCGGCGCCCGGCGCAACTGCGGCGAACGCGGGTTCGTTCGGCGTCAGCTTCCCGTTCGCCGCGTCGAACTTGTAGATCATGACTTTGTCGAGGCCAAGGTCGCAAACGAAAAGGAAGCGGTTGGCCGGATCGAGCGTCACGCAATGGGCATGCGGTCCCTCCTGCCGCTGCGGATTAACGCTTTTGCCTTCATGCTGCACCACGTCGGATGCTTCACCGAGGCGGCCATCGGACGAAACCGGAAGCACCGCCACACTACCGCTGCCATAGTTCGCCACGAAGACATGCCGGCCCGTGCGATCGAGCACCAGGTGGCAGGGACCCGTCCCCATCGACGAACGCTGGTTCAACAGCTTCAGCTTACCCGTCGCAGAGTCGACCGAAAACGCGCTTACGCCGCCGGTCGGCCGGCCGTTCATCTCGTTGGTTTCATTCACGGCAAACACGAGCCGGCGCTTGGCGTCGATTTCCAGGAACGCGGGGCTGGCGATTTCCGCGGCCAGGCCCAGCGGAACCAGCAAGACATTTTGCGAGTCCTCCGGGTTTTGCGTTTCCAACCGGAACAGATAGATGCCCTGGCTCTTGCCGCCGGTGTACGTGCCCACGTAAGCCAGCGTCGCATTCGCAATTTCACGGTTGGCTGAGGGCGAATCAGCGTTTTGCGCTCTGCTTGCGGTCACCGAGCTGAGCATTGCCAAAGCGAACGTAGCAAGCACGAGTTGAGAAGTAGTCATGGGCCGCTCACTCCCGAGTTTGATGTCGTCCGTTGCAGAAGCGCTTCCGCGCTTCATGCCTGCTGATGTTAATAGTCGTCGCGGTGGGGTCAAGCAGGTAAGCGACGATGGCTACATAGCCGGGCCATTTTGGCCCGGAATATTGTCGACTTCGCACTGCCGGACCTAGATGGTCTGTTCATGTATCTGCCGTGCCGGTAGAGCCGAGTTTACAGAACTCGATGAATTTCTGGGCCGCGCTTGACTGGCGCTCGCTTTTGCGCGTGAGGATGCCCGAGTCGATCGGTCGGATGAATTGCCTTAGAGGGCGGATTCCGACGCGGCGGCCCCGCGTCACAGCTCCCGAGGGGTGCAGCGGCACAATCGAAACGCCCAAGCCCGCTTCCACCATGCGCACGATCAGGTCGGTGTTGGTGACTTCCATTTCCACGCGCGGCGTGAGGCGCAGCTTGTGAAACGCATCCAGGACATGCGAGCGGCCGGTTGATCCGCGCTCATACACAATGAGCGGCTCGGCGGCGATATCGGCCAGCTGCAGCCGGCGCTTCTCTGCAAGCGGATGACGCTGGGGTGTGATGAAGCTCCAGTCCAGTGAAAACCAGTGGCGGTACTCGAGCTCTGTCGACACCTCGTACGGCGCCGCGACGCCCAGCGTGATTTGCGGGTCCTCGCGCACTGCCTGATCGATCTCCTGCTCAGTGCGGGCGCTCAAGCGGATGCGAATCGTCGGCTCTGCCGCATGGAATCGCCGCACCACGTCAACCAGCGCGTAGGCGATGAGGTACTGACTGGCGACTACGCGAACTTCGCGCGGCTCGGCCAATTCGCGAAATAATTCGCTCAGTTCGCTGGCGCGCTGCAGAAACGCGATGGCGTGGGGCAAAAAGCGGCTGCCTTCTTGAGTCAGCGGCGAGCTGCGTCGAATGCCGCGGCGCTTG
>DASXWB010000152.1:0-5167 GCA_036503915.1 Lacipirellulaceae bacterium
CGCCAAGAGCGCCAAGGAAGGCAAGTATTGACCTGATTACCTTGGCGCTCTTGGCGTCCTTGGTGGTTGAATAAAACGCTCAGCTAATCACTTCGCCGAATGGGGTTGTGCGGCGCGGCATCAAGATCGCCGCGGCACCGCGGCCGCTGCAAGCAGAGCTGTCGCCAGGATAATACTGGCTGGCTCCGGTACTACTGAGATCAAGTAGGCCGCGCCGGCGTTGTTGCCCCGATCGTCATCGCGCGGCGCCCCAATAACCGCCACGCTGCCGCTAACGCCAACCGACCAACCGGTAAGATCGAGATTGGAATCCGAGAACGGAAGAAACTGGGCAATCTGCGTGCCGGTCGCTACGTCGAAGACATAGGCGGCGCCCGGTTCATCAAGAGGACCAAGCTGCCCCTTATACGCCCCTACGAGGGCAATGTTGCCACTGATTGCCACGCTGAAACCGAAATGATCGTATTCGTCGCCGTCCTCTGGAAGTAGCTTGGCGATCTGTGCGCCAGTCTTAACGTCAAAGAGGTAGGCCGAACCGGCGTCACTCCCTAGATCGGTGTCTTCATAGGCTCCCACGATGGCCGTGTTGCCGCTTATCGCCACGGAAATACCGAATCGATCGTCGGCCTGCGCGTCGCTCGCGAACAATTTGGCGAGCTGGCTGCCCGTGCTAACGTCATACAGATAGGCGGAGCCGGCGCTGTTTCCGCGGTCGTCGTCGAAGGGTGCACCTACGATTGCGACGTTTTCACCGATGGCGACGGACTGGCCGAATTGATCGTTGCTCGCACCATCCGCCGGAAACAGTTTCATACGTTGTGCGCCAGTTGCAACATCGAACAAGTAGGCTGCTCCTGAAAAATCTCCCCGGTCGTCGTCCTGGTATGATCCGACGATCGCTGTATTGCCGCTGATTCCAACGGAGTTGCCGAACCAATCGCCCGCTGCGCCGTCGTCGGGCACGAGCTTGAAAAGTTGCTCCCCTCCGGCAGCATTAAACAAGTAGGCCGATCCCGAACAGCTTCCGGCAACGTCGTCGCACACTGCGCCCACCAAGGCGACGTTGTTGTTGATTGCAACTGAAAATCCGAATGTTTCATTCGGCTCGCCATCGTCGGCGAGAAGCTTGAATAACTGGTCACAAAGCACAGCGCGGGCAGTGCGGGTGTCAAGGACGAGGATCAACCACCCGACTGCAAGGACGAGCAACAGAGAAACGGTCACAGTGCGATTCGTCTGCATCGCGACAGTCTGTCCTTCGGGATTAAGAGCCTATTCCAAAACGATCGCGAGCGGTTTTGGGATAGGCTCTGAGCGAAGAGATGATCTTGCGCACTTTATCACGGCTGGCAGGATAGATCAAATCTAGAGTCTTGAATTCAACCGCCAAGACCGCCAAGGAATGCAAGGATTGAATCGACTACCCTTGGCGCTCTTGGCGTTCTTGGCGGTTTTTGCCTCATCCAATCACTTCGCCGAATGGGGTTGTGCGGCGCGGCATGAGTTTGCATAGCGCGATGCCGAAGAAGTAGAGCAGCACGAGCGGCGCGGCCATCAGCATCATGCTGTAAGGGTCGCTCGGCGTGAGCACCGTGGCGACGATCAGAATCACGAGCACGGCGATGCGCCAGCGGCCGAGGTAGTTGGCGATCGTGAAGATGCCGATTCGCTCCAGGAACAGCATCACCAGCGGCAGCTGAAAGCTGATGCCGAAGCCCAGCGGCAGAAACAGCACGAACGTGAGCCAATCGGTAATGCGTGGATCGGGGTCAATGCCCATCCAGTCGAAAAACGTAAACAGGAACGAGAGCACGTATTTGAATACGACGAAAAACGCCAGGGCCGCGCCGACGAGAAACAGGCCGGTGCTGAACGGCAGGAAAATGTGCACGTAGCGCTGCTCGTGCGGATACAGGCCGGCGGCCACGAATTGCCAGATGAAGTAAAATATGAACGGGCTTGCCAGAACGGCGCCCAAAACGAACGCGGCCTTCATGTAAACGACGAACGGCTCCTGCACCCCCAGGCCGACGACGCGCACGCGCGGATCGTCTTCGACGCTGTAGTACATTCGCAGCGGCACGAGGTTCTCTAGGCTAAGTGCCTGTTTCGGCGAGCGCTGCGGCAGGGCCGATTTGTCGACGGCCTGCGGGAACGCCTCAGCGAGCAGTTCGGCCAATTCGCGCGAGTTGAAGAGGCGCTCTTCGGTCATCAGCCCCAGTTCGACAAACGCTTTGACGGCGGCATCAATGTCCTGCGGCACCGGCTTGCCTTCAAGCCGCTGCTGTTCCAGGTACGCGCGAAATTCCTCCGCCTCCAGGCGCATGTAGTATTCTTTAAGCGCGGCTTTGAGAGGGGTTTGAACGTAATCGACCACGTCGCCGGAGAAGAGAAGCCCGATCAGGACTCCGACGACCAGCGCGATCGTGGCCTTGACGAGCGACCCGCGGAGCTCCTCGAGGTGCTCGCCGAAGGTCATCTTCGAGCTTTCGAACAGGTCTTCGTTGTATTGGCGATGCACGGGAAGTAGGTGTCAGGTGTCAGGTGTCAGATCGGGTGCCAACGTGTCACTCCTGACACCTGACACCTGACACCTCTATGATAAAAGCATGAGCGTGCTTCCGCCATTACGATTCAAGCCGATTCTGCGCGAGGCGCTGTGGGGCGGGCGGCGGCTGGCTGAGTTGGGCAAGCCGCTCGGCGGCGGGGAGAATTATTCGGAGAGCTGGGAAATCGTCGATCACGGCGCCGATCAGAGCGTGGTCGTCGATGGGCCGCTGGCCGGCGCGATGCTGCACGAGTTGGTCACCGATCATGGTGAAAGTTTGCTTGGGCGGCATCATGGCCGGAAGCAGTTCCCGCTGCTCGTGAAGTTCCTTGATTGTCAACGGACGCTTTCCGTGCAGGTCCATCCGAATGATGCGCAGGCTGCGCGCCTCAATCCGCCGGACTCAGGCAAGACGGAAGCCTGGGTCATCCTGGCGGCAGAACGCGGCAGCAAGATTTACGCCGGCTTGAAGCCGGGCGTTGACCGCAGCGAGTTGGAGCGCGCCGTTGCGAAGGGCGAGTGCGAGAAGTGCTTGCAAGTGTTCGAACCGAAGGTAGGCGATTGCGTGTTTATCGAGGCGGGAACCGTTCACGCGCTGGGAGCCGGCCTGTTGATCGCCGAATTTCAGCAAGCCAGCGACACGACGTTCCGCCTGTTCGATTGGAACCGCGTCGACCGCGACGGCCGGCCGCGGCCGCTGCATATCCAAGAGTCGCTGGATACGATCGACTATCGCCGCGGGCCAGTGAATCCAATCGTGCCGTGCCCTGGGGAGAGCCCACATGTTGAGCGGCTGGTTGCCTGCGACAAATTCATTCTTGACCGCTTGAAGCTTGAAGCGCTCCAGCAACTCGATGTGTACGACCGGTTCCACATCCTGACGGTTATAGACGGCGATGTAGGCGTATATGCCGGCGTCGAGCAAAGCCGGTTGCGGCGCGGCGATACGCTTCTCATCCCGGCTTGCACGCGCGAAGTGCAATTCGTGCCGCAGGGCAGGGCAGTGCTGCTGGACATGTACTTGCCCAAAGAAATTGCCTGATTCGCAGCGTGCATTCTGGCTTGGTGGCCTTTGCGCGATTTCCTATAATTCGCGGCCCTCCCAATCGCGGTTTTCGATCGGCCCGATCGATGGAGTCGCCAATCGCCATGTTGAAGCGTCCCGTATTTCAACGGCTCGTTGTCGTGGCCGTCGCGGCGGCTTGCTACGCGGGCTGCACGCCGGAAGTGCACCGCTACAAGCGGTTCCCGGACTTCTCCCATCCCGGCTGGGCCCACGAGCAGCGCAACGACGCGGTCGCGCACGATCCCTATCCGGTCGATGATGCAGGGCCGGAGATTGTCGGCGGGCGGCCGCGTGAATACCAGCGGCCTCTCAATGAGGTGGAGCGGGCGCGGATGAATGTGCCGCCACCCATTGCATTGCAGCCGATTCCTGTGCCTGGCCTTCCCGCGGCGCCGCCGCCCGTCGTGACGACGCCCGTCGTGACGCCGCCGTTCGCGTCGCCAGCCGTGCCTGCCGTGCCTGGCGCGCCAATAGGGGTTCAGCCGCGCAGTCCGTATTGACGTCGGCCGCGCTAGGCCGCAGCGCAAGCAAAGTGGTTTTTTGGCATCCCGGTCATTTGTTCCTTGCGCAGTGCGGTTCCGTCTGTCCCTCGCCCAGCGCTTCGGGCTAATGTCTTAGGCGCTGAACCGTGCAATAATTACGTGGCACGCCAAATCGCGCTCCTTCCGCGTTGATGACTTCGCACAACGGTTTATCGCGACGCCTGGGTTCGATCCTGAGAGGTGCTGCGCGCTCGCGCCTGGTGCAATGGGCTGCCTACATTCCGCAGATCGCGGCGCTTGAAGAGCCGCTCATCGAGCAGAGCGATTTCGACCTGAAGAAAACAAGCCTTTCACTTCGCTACCGTGCGCGCAGCGGCGAGCCGCTCGAACGGCTCTTGGTCGAGGCGTTCGCGCTGGTGCGCGAAGCGGGCCGGCGGAAACTCAACATGCGGCACTTCGACGTGCAGCTCTTGGGCGGAGCGGCCGTTCATCACAACTCAATCGCCGAGATGCAAACGGGCGAAGGCAAGACGCTTACCGCGACGCTGCCGCTGTACCTGGCCGCGCTGGAAGGCAAGGGCGCCCACCTGGCCACGGTGAACGACTACCTGGCCAAGCGCGATGCCGACTGGATGCGCCCGATCTATGAAACCTTGGGCATGAAAGTCGGCTGCATCCAAAGCCAGATGCCGCAGCAGGAGCGAGCCAAACAGTACTCGTGCGACATCACGTACGGCACGGCGAATGAGATGGGGTTTGATTTCCTGCGCGACCGGTTGCTCAAGCGGCGGATCAGCGAAGGGCAGCGCGACCTGTTCGGGGCGATGCTCGGCCGGGCCGCAGCCGGGCACGAGGAGCCGGTGCAGGGCGAGCTGCATTTCATGCTCGTGGACGAGGCGGACAGCATTTTAATCGACGAGGCGCGCACGCCTCTTATTATCAGCGCGCTGCCCGGCGAGGAGGAAGAGGCCGAGGCGGAGGCGTATCGCTGGGCGGCCAAAATGGCCCCGCAGTTTAACGAGGAGGATCACTACGATTACGATCACAAGGACAAGACCGTGCAATTGACGC
>DASXWB010000153.1:0-1910 GCA_036503915.1 Lacipirellulaceae bacterium
ATGCGGCGCATTTGGCGCGAATCAATCGGATCGAACGGCATAACCAGACCTCGCCTCCGGGCATTGCGCGGTGCGTGCAATACCCGTCGCCACGGCGGATGCCGCGGCCCGTGAGGACGTGCAGGAAGACGCTTGCCGCCAAGCACGTGCTCCCGCTAAAGCGGGCTCACTGGCGCCGGGCGCAAAGTCTAAGGCAGGACTAAATTGGCAGGCTCCCCCCTGCGAGCCGCCCATGCACCGTGTCGCGCGGTTGCGCGGCGCGTGGCACGTCGGCCCATCCGCTAGTTAGTTTCGATTGGACCGGCCAACTAACTTTAGAAACTTTCGACAGGCTTGCCGGCAGAATGGATTGCGCCGCTTCTTAGCGGCGTAGCGATGGTCGCGGATGTAGGATGGGCGATGTGAGTAGGTGAGTAGGCGAGTAGGTGAGTAGGCGACAGCGTCGATTGCACTTGGCATATGTCCGCCAGTTTGCTTGCTTGTTACTTACGCACCGATTCACCTACTCACCTACTCACTTACTCACCCGCTCTTCTACGCAGCGCGGCGTACCGTCTCGTCTTCGACGCTTGCATCCGCGTTTCGCCGGGCGCTGGGCAAAATCTGCCCGTCCTCGCTCACGTCTTCGAATCGCACCGAGACTCGCTTCGATACGCCGGACTCTTCCATGGTGACGCCGTAGAGCGTGTCGGCGCCGGCCATCGTCTTCTTGGAATGCGTGACGACGACGAACTGCGTGAAGGAAAGAAACTCACGCAAGACGGCGATGAAGCGGCCAATATTGGCCTCGTCGAGCGCGGCGTCGACCTCATCGAGCACGCAGAATGGGCTGGGTTTGCTGCGAAAGACTGCCAGCAGCAAGGCAACGCAAGTGAGCGTCTTTTCTCCACCCGACAGCAGCGAGATGCTGCACGACTCCTTTCCGGGCGGGCGGGCGACGATTTCAATTCCACATTCGAGGACGTCTTCGGCTTCGTCGACAAGGATGTCCGCTTCGCCGCCGCCAAACAGCCGGCGGAATAGTTCTTGGAAATGACCGCGGACGATTTCCAAAGTCGTCAGGAACAGCTGCCGGCTGTCGGCGTTGATGCGATGGATAATGCGTTCTAGCGAAGCCTTGGCGTCAACCAGGTCGCGGTATTGCCCGGAAAGTTTCGCGAAGCGCTGTTCGATTTCCTCCAGCTCCTCGAGAGCGTCTGCGTTCACGGCACCGATGGAATTGATTTGATTGCGCAGTTCAGCGATTTCGCGATCGATGGCAGCGCGGTCGAAGGAGGCTGGGGGCTGGAGGCTGGGGGCTGTGAATTCAGTGTTAAACAAAGCCCCCTGCTCTTTGCTTGCTGCTCCTTGCTCCGCGCTGGCCTGTGCCAGGTCGATGCCGTAGTCGTCGTGCATGCGCTCGGCGAGAGTCTGACGCTCGTGGCGGAGAGTGCTCGCGGCCACCTCCAACTTATGCTGTTGCGATTGTGCAGCTGCGAGCGCTTCGCGGCGAGCGCGGATTTGATCGGCTAACGCCGCCCGCGCGCGGCGCAGCTCCGCGTCTTCTGCTAGCCGTCTGGCCAACTGCTCGGCTTGCGTTTCCTTGCGAAGGAACAGCTCGGCCAATGCCTGCCGACCGGCCAGCATGGCCTTATCGATCTCGGACAGTTGTGATTGGAGCAGCGCCAGGCGCCCACGGGTGTCGGCCAGAGCTTGGTCGCGCTGCTGCTCGTTTCGTTGGGCCAGCTCCAGCTGTTGGCGCAACATTTCGACGCACTGTTCACTCTTGGCGGCAATGACCTGCCGTTTGGAAACGGCCGATTGCAGTGCCGCGTGGCGCTCGCCCAGGATGCGCAAGGCTTCACGAGCGGCGCTCAAATCGGCTTGAAGCTGGCTTTGTGTTTGTTCCGCTTGGGTTCGCTCCCGTGCGA
>DASXWB010000154.1:0-3406 GCA_036503915.1 Lacipirellulaceae bacterium
GATCGTGCGGGGCAAACCGGGCGGCGCACCGGCGGCGTCAAACACAATCGTTGTCTGGTTCCGCTCGCGCGGATCGATCGATGCGGCCAGAAAGTCCAGCAGCGCGATGCGGGCCCGGTGCAGCTCAGTGCCCGGGCCCGCGCCGGCGAATATATCGCTCACGTGCAGTAAATTGTAGCCGTCGATCAGTAACGCCATGCCCGAATTGTAGCACGGTTGACGTGTTACATGCGGCCTGTCGAACTTAACACGCCGGCAGCCCCCGGCTCCGCCGTGGGTCGCACGCAACGCAGATCTGGTTGACACCGTTGAACCCCCGGCAGAGCCGGGGACTGACTGCGGAAAACAACCGTGTCGGATTAGAGCTTAACAGTTCTTCCACGTAGCAAGCTGGCCGACTGCGCTTCACAGATTCGCATCGCATCCTGAGCCAGCTCCGCGCCGAGGATTCTCGACGGGCGGCCTGCACGAATGCTGCGGGCAACTTCACTGAGCTCTTCGACAAAAGCATCTACGGGATCGGCGCCCGGCAGCTTGGGCCGCTCGACGCGGCCCTTGTTATCGAGCAGCACGGGCTCGCACAAGTAACGCGCGTCGCCGCCGATCACGGCAAACTCGAATGCCAGCGTGGCGCGCTCCAGATGAATCTCGAAGCCGTGCGTGAACGGCCGGCCCGGCTGGTCGATCGTGCCGCTGGTGGCTTCGACGGTCAGGTTGCGGTCGGCGAAGCGAAACTGCGTGTGCCAGAAGGCGGGCAGCCCGTTTCGCGCGCGGCCCTGCGTCGTGACCGCCTCGGGCATACCGAACAAGAGGCGAATGAAGTGCGCATCGTGGATGTGCAAATCGAGCATCGGGCCGCCGATGTGCTCGGGCGACCAGAAGTTCTTGGCCCAGGGCGGATCGACAATCACTCGGCGAAATGCCCCACCCAGCACGCGGCCATACTTGCCGCTGTTAATTACTTTGAGCGCCCATTGGTACTCGGGAAAGAACGGCAATACGTGGGCAATGAAAAGCAGGGAGCGGGGAGCAGGGAGCGTCGAGCCAGATTTCCGTTTTCTGCTCTCCTTGCTCCCTGCTCCCCGCTCCTTGCTCCCTGCTTTATCCGCAGCGGCAACCATGCGCTTGCAATCTCTAAGCCGCAGCGCCATCGGCTTTTCGCAAAGAACGTGCTTCCCGGCGCGCAAAGCGCGAACCGCCACGTCGGCATGCAAATAGGTCGGCAGCGTGATGTCGACCAGGTCGATACGCTCGTCGGCGAGCAAGTCGTCGAGTTCGGCGTGGGCCGCAACATTTTTGAGATCAACTTGCTCGCCCGGCGGGCCGAAGTTGCCTTGAATGCCGCGCCAATCGCCGGCCAGCCGCCGCTTGTCGCGCGTGGAAATCGCCGCCACCTGCACGCCGCGCATCTTTTGGTAGGCGAGCCAATGGATCCAGCCCATAAAGCCGATCCCGACGATGCCGACGCGAATCAACGCGGTGCCTCCTCGGGAAGGCGCGTGGCTTCTTCCATATCCACGCTACGGCGATCCAATCGGTCCCAAAAGAACAGAAAAAAGATCACCATGACGGCTGCAGCAAACACGCAAGGCCAAAGCCAGATCGTCTCCCAGTCGGGCGCGCCACCGGGCGAATTCATCAAAACGTGCGCAAAAAACAACTTTGCACCAAGTCCAAGGCCAAGTCCCTGGGTAACGAGAACGAGAAAGCCTTGCGCTTGATGCCGTATTTCCTGAGTTGCCCGCTTGTCGACATAGATCATGCCGGTGACGAAGAAAAAGTCATAGCAGATCCCATGCAGCAGAACGCCGAGAAAGATCATCCACAAAACACGGTCATCGGCCGCGGCGGCAAACAAACCGTATCGCGCAACCCAGGCCGCCATTCCAACCAACAGCATCCATTTCACGCCTAACCGCGCGAAAAACAATGGCATCAGGACCATGAAAATAATCTCGGACATTTGTCCGAAGCTCATCGTGAAGGTGAAGCTATCGAAGGGCTTCAAGCCGGCTATTTCAAAATTGCGGAGAATCTTCAGATCGGCGAATTCGACAAAGTTCCGCCCCTGCTGATAGTAGCCGGCCAGTGGGATGCAGATCAGAAACGAGCAAACGATGAACACCGCGTAGGAAGGATTGCGGAAAAGGCGGAAAGAGTCGGTGCCCAGGATCTGTCCAAAAGTAGTTGGCTTGCCTTTGCTCGGCGGCGGCGTATGCGGAAGAGTCAGGCTGTAGAGCCCGAGCAGGACTCCAGCCCCACCGGCCAAATAGAACTGCACTGGTGAGCGATCCGCGCCCGGCAGGAACCCAACGGCGATGTTGCCCACGATCCAACCAATCGTGCCCAGAACTCGTATCAGTGGAAAGTCGCGCTCCTGGTTCTCCAAGTGATGGAATGCGAGTGAAGTGGTCAGGCCTAGCGTGGGCATGTAACAGAGCATGTGCGCGAATAAGCAAAGCGTGAAGGGCTGCGAATATGCGGACAGGTCGTGCAGAACCGCTTTGTAAAACAAACTTGCCTCCTCAGGAGGCGGCCCCAACGTGAACGGTTCAGCCATCGATGGCGCCAGGCAGAGAAGCACTCCGCCTAAAAGGTGCAAGAACGCGAGGACTCGCTCGCTGGAAAAGAAGCGATCGGCCACCATTCCCAGGAAAAATGGAGCGATGATGGCCGCCAGCGGTCCGACGGAATAGGCCGCCCCGGTTAAACCCGTCATATTCGATTGTGTGATGAATCCCGTCATCGACACATACCACGCTCCCCAAACGAAGAATTCGAGGAACATCATCACCGAGAGACGAGTGCGGACCATGAGTGAATCCTGTTTTTATCTGCCGCGAGCCGAGCGGCGCGAAAGAGAGGGGGAGGCAAGGAGAAAAGGAGAATGCGGTTGGCAAACCAATCTCCTTGTCTCCCATTCTCATTGTCTCCTTGTCTTGAATTGAAGCTCCGCATCGCCTCGGCGGGCCTACTTGCGCTCTTCCTTGAGTCGTTCCAACAAATCGATCGCCCGGCCGATTTCGGCCTTCTGCCTCTCCGGTTCCTGCGGGATTTCGCGTTCAATCGTTAGCGGGCCATCGTAACCGATGCGCTCCAGCGTCGCCAGAAATGCGGCGAAGTCGACATCGCCTTCTCCGAGCGGCACCTCGCGGCCCCAAGTTTCGCCCGGCCGGTCGGACCACTTGGCGTCTTTACAGTGCACGCTGCGCACGCGCGGGCCAAGCAGTTCGAGCGCCGGCAGCGGCTGGCCCGCCCCATACAGAATCATGTTGGCCGGATCGAAATTGACGAATAAGTTGTCGCGCCCCACGTCGTCGAGAAAGCGAATCAGCACGTCGGCCGGCTCCTGCCCCGTTTCCAGGTGCAGCGCCTGGTGGTTGCGCCCGCAATGGTCGCACACGCC
>DASXWB010000155.1:0-4356 GCA_036503915.1 Lacipirellulaceae bacterium
CCAGGACGGCGCTCGGCGGCTTCGCCCAGCTCGCTACGCTCGCTGGGCGAAGCCGCCGCTGTTACGATGACCTTGTCATCGCAAGAATGCAACATACAAGTTGACCCGCCAGCCGTTCGGGCAGTTTGGCGTTTCGCTTCCGTAAGGTTTATACTGCGTGCAATCCGCCAACTGGTTCCGGCGGGCAACTGAGCTTTGGTGTTAGGCGGCTTAACTAAATGCCATTATGTAGGGGAGATACTGATGTCCAAGGTCGGCGTGCGCTACATAATTGATGGCGTCCCGGCCGCGGTGCGTTTCTATACGACGCTCCTCGGGTTCGCATTGGAGCGGGATGCCTCGCCGGCCTTCGCGTCGGTCGTGCGGGACGGCGTGCGCCTCCTGCTCAGCGGTGACGGCAGCTCGGGGAAGCGTCCCTTGCCAGACGGTCGCCGCCAGATACCGGGCGGCTGGAACCGAGTGCACCTAGAGGTGAGCGACCTCGCTGCGGAAGTTGCGCGGCTGCGTGCGGCGGGGGTTTCCTTCCGCACGGATGATATCGTGACCGGGCCAGGCGGCACACAGGTCATTCTCGACGACCCGTCGGGCAACCCAGTGGAGTTGTTCCAGCCTGGGCGCTGAATCCGTCGCGGCGGCGCGCATCGTGCTCCTTCGTCCGCAGCGACAATGGCGCGACGGCGTCGCGATTCGGCTTGCCGCCACCTCCTGAGGAACTCACCCGGCGTTGGGTAAGGGCGTGAGGGTGCATCCGAGTTGTAAGGCACGGGATTGCAGGGACTTGAGGAGGCGTTGGCGGAATTGTTGGCCGCCCGACAAGTCGCTGCCCGCCACGGCCGGTCTGCGACAGTTGACCCGCCGGCAACGCGGGCGGTTTGGTGTTTTGGTTTCGCAACGTTTATACTGCGTGCAATCCCGCCACTTCGTTCTCGGCGGGCAACTGAGTTTTGGTGTTGGCGGCAGCTCGTGTGGCTTACTACCAACTTTTTACGTACGACGAACGGGACAACAATTACATCACGCTTCGGGACAATCTCGATGGCGGGCCGTTGATATATTGTGCCTATCTCGATTGCAGCTGCCAGTCGTGTCATTCCATCGACAGAGATGCGCTGTTTGCGCGCAAGTCCGGGCTGGAGGGCGGCCCGGAGATTCGGGTGAGCAAGGGACGCGAACTTGCCGAGGCGAGAGACGGCTTTCTTTTGATCAAGAGCCGCGTGTTGGATTTGCTGAAGCGGCATGATGTCGCCGGCTACGACACACGGCAGATTCCCTACACGGACTGGTATGTATTTCGAGTGACCACGAGAGTTCCGTACCGAGAATTCAAGCCCGAGCGCAAAAAAGCGCCCTGCGCGACGTGCGGGCGAGGAGCCTATTACGGTAATCCGTTCCGGGTAGGAGACATAGCCGTGCCCGACCATCCCAACACTTTCTTTGCGCCGGATGTAGAGCGGACAAATTGCTACGACGTTTACCTGACAGAGAGCGTGGCTCAAACGCTGAAAAGTGAGGGAGTGAAAGGTGGGCTTCTGATGCGCTTGTTGGAAGATGACGAGGCACGTCTCGTGCAAAAGGGAACACCTGCGGCGCAGCGAATGGTGAAGAACCGACGAGTTTATTTGACATGACGACGCTGCCTATCAAATCGCTGCAGCGGCCGTGTTGATTGCGTTCGATCTCGCCACCTTGTTTCGGCGGGCAACTGAGCATTGGTTTATGCAGCAAGCCGATCTGCAGAGATCAAGCCGTGACGCAGATGAAACAAGTGCGAGTTTATGCCGGATTTGCCCTGCATGCACTTGTTGCATCGGTAATGATCTTCTCAGCGATCATTAAGTTCCTCGACCCCAGCGGACAGGGCAAGCTACTCCTCGCCGTTGCCGAGCTGGCGAATGCACTGCTGCTGTTGATTCCTCGGACAATGTCATTGGGAATTTTGATCACAAGTGCCGGGTGGGGTGCTGCGATCGCCTTGTGCCTCGTGGAAGCAAATCAGATCGCTCCAATGCATCCCCTTGTGCCGACGGCGTTTCTTGCTATGACGTGGGTCGGCGGTTACCTGAGGGATGCCCGCATGTTCTACAGCTTCAGCCCAACGCAGTCCCGAATCAAACGGATGACTGCGAATGCCGAACAAGGACGCTGCACGGAATGGGGGACTTGCACACTTAATTGACCACGCGCGGTTTCTTGCAATCCGCTCCCCTAGTCCGCATGGGAGGTGATACGTCACCCCCAAGTGAGTGCGAATCGCGATCAGAATCTGCATTTCGCTCGATTACGGTCAAATACGTGGTATACTTTAGGTAGCAAGCTTTCTGAACGGCTCTTTTTCATTCGCAACGGCATTGACCAGCTTCCTTTCCTGGTGCGGCTCGTTGTTCCTGGATTTTTCGCTTGCAGGGAAGTGCGGTTTGCTCCCCCCTCGTACTGCGAGGTGCGCCATGCGCTTCTACGTAAAGTGTGTCCAGTGCGGACATATCGCGGGAGTCAGCTTTATCGAGCCGGTATCTACGACGGAAGAGGAATTGCTTGAGCAACCTCTGTGTTTGGGCGGTTACGCGATTAAGTGCCCGGCGTGCGCCCAGCGGCGACAACCCGAAAATCCGCTTCCTCTCGTGAGGTCGGCAGTCGCTGCAAGTCTGACGGAAGCAATGCGCCTCACCGGGTAACGCCCATCGAGTCGCACGGAACAACCAAGCACCGATGCGTGCGCAGCGGCCTTGCGCTTGCGCAGATCTTGATCGTGCGGTAACGCGAGTCGGCTTCGTGGTTGTTGGCCATGCGGAGTCAACGCCTCGACGCATGTGTGTTACCGGTTGCAACAATGGCACTCACAACTTCACAGGCTGCAATGGACTGTGGCTCTGGCCCTCGGTGGCGTCTCCCCCCCCATATCCGCCACCGAGGGTTATTTATGCAATTATCGAGCGCGGTTCCAACGAACAGCCTGACCAAGTGCGATCCTGCCGCTTCGGTTCGGCGGGCAACCTAAGCTTAAGTGTCAGGCCGCGAGAATCGTCCCGCCGGATGGCCGCAGCATGAAGCCGATCAGCCGATTTATGCTGGAAAAGCACGACGGCCCCTATGAGAATTGGCCGCTACGCTCCCGCCTTTTCCTGGATGGCAACCCGACCGGCATTTGGCTGCCCGGCTAAACGCTATTGCATCAGTTCGAGACGCCCAACGGGTACATCCTCATAACGGATTACGATTGCCCTTACGAAGAGATCACCAACTTTGCCCTCATCAGCAAGCAATTGCGTATGCAATCGCGCCGGTGGATTGGTTGGATGTACGAAACTTTCTTGCTCGAGCGCATCGAGTGGATCGACGAGCACACTTTCACGGCTTTCTTTTGCGGCAACTTCTGTTGCCGGTTCACGGTGCGATCCTGGGGAATCCCCTACATCCGGCCCCGTCTGAAGCTCCAGGTGGACAGGTCAGTCGCAGCTGGCGACGGCGATGTTCGGCCGCACACGGGGACGCTCAACCTCCGCAGGCTTGCCAGCGCATTCATTCCCGAGGCCACGCCTGCAGATATGCTGCCAGTCGCAGCAGTTTCCGCTACCCGTCGTTTCCAACGGACACACGGCGGGGTTTGGGTTGGGGGCATGGTTAGTGTTTCAACGAGGGGCGTATCGTTCGTGCCGAACCGCCTCAACCGGCTCGTCCACAACGACTTGGCGCCAGTTAACGTACGTGCCGAAGACATCCGAGATGTGCGGCGCGAATTCGGTTGGGTTACGGGCATCGTCGTGGTGAGACACGTGCGCGGCGAGTTTCGATTCCGATGTTATGGTGCAAAGCAACTGGCGGCAACCATGGGCGCGAACTTCAATGTCGGCCCGGAAGCGTGAGCGGCCTGACTTCTGCGAGCAGCGGACGCGCGTGAAGCAGCGTCGCGGTTTGCCAGCATCGTGCCCGCGCCGCCGCTGAGGCAGGTTGTTAGACGTCGAAGCTCTGTACGCCGAAGGCGTTGCATACCCTATCCAGGGTTGTTCGCGTCAGCGAACTACCCTGGGTCCAGAGCCCGTTCGGGCGGTTACGTCGAAGGCGTTGCACAATGTTCGTTGGTGGCGTTTTGTGTAACGCTTTCAGCGTAAAGCAATTCGCGGGGGCGCTACCCAGGGTAGGCCGCTGGCGCGGCCAACCCTGGGCTGAGGTATGTAACCGCGTTGCGGTAAAGACTCCGGTGGTCTACGCAACCTAACACCTATATGGCCGTGAGCGTCAAGTAGGCGCATCGCGAGCGCGGCGAACGCGCTTGACTTTCTTTTTAAGGGGTTCGCTAAGCCCCTTCCGTCTTCGCCGTCGCCTCGGCCTTCGCCCGTCGTATAGAGGTCGAGGCGGCGG
>DASXWB010000156.1:0-2977 GCA_036503915.1 Lacipirellulaceae bacterium
CCCGACAGCAGAGAAATGATGGTAAATGGTGGAGATTGAAGAATAGAATTCTGCGGATTGGCACGCGAGTGTTGATGCTGCTTACGGCGAATCCAAAACTCGGTCGATCTTTATATCTTTGAGTTGACCATTGCTGTCGAACAACCAGATCGCATAGACGTTGGTATACCAGGGCAGGCCCTGATAGGCCCCGACCCTTGCTGCGAATTTGTTAGGGTCCGATGACCATTGCGTGGCCGGCGGCCCCAGCCAGCCTTTCTGCTGCAAGATCGCTTGAACTTCGGCACGGCCACTGCCCTGAGGCGTAACCGCAAGTAGGCGCGCACGAATGCTCGCGTCTGATCTACGCCACGGGTTAAGTATCAGTGAAGCGGCAACCAGCGTCGCAGCGAGCGCAACCAGCCCGATTGCCGTAGTGATGATCAGTCGTTTCGCCGAAAGTGCCATTGGCGCATGAAAAAGCCGCCCGAAGCCGTCAGTCTTCCTCTAGATGGTCAAACAGCCGCAAGTCTTTCTGGACCGGATGAATTTCTTCGATAACGGTCTCTAGCTCGGCCCAATTGCGCGATAGCCGCATAAGAGTTTCGACTGACCGAAGGTGCTGTAGCAGCTTGGGGTGGCCGACATCTTCGGTCAGATGCTGGTGGTGCTTGTGCCGGTCGTTTTGGACTGGGTTGCGGTTCTGCAGTTCCCGCAGCACTTTAGGCGCTAGCCGAGAGTATATCAGGTTGTTTGTTAAACGGGTTTTTTGTTAGCCCAACGTTTTCGGGCGGCTTTCTTCGCTATCTCAGATCGCCGGGCCTTGGAGAGTTTCTTCGCCCGTGCCGGCCCGCCCTTCTTGCCGCCCAGCCGGCCGAGCGCAACAGCGGCGGGGTTCTTTCCCTGCGGCTGCGCCATACCTTCCCCGGCTGCGCGATCAATATCTGCGGCATCTTGCTTGCCCTTCGGGCGGGGCGTCGTCTTCGCCGGCTTTATGGCCTTCGGTTCCGCGTCTGGCGCGACGGTGTCCAGCACCTTGCGGGCTAATTGCTGGTAGTCGGGCTGTCGCTTCTTCTTTGCCGGTCGCTTTGCCATACTGGAAGCGTACAGCGCCAAGCGCTGCTTGTCCAGTCAAGCATTGGATTGAGGGGATTGCAATGCGTCCGCGAGATTGGTTTTCTGTTGGTGTACGCTTGCTTGGCGTCTGGGCTGTCTACGACGGCTTCATTTATCTAATGGGCGTTTTGGCCGACCGCCTTACCGACTTCTCGCGCTCGGAAGCCGTGCGACAGTTTGAAACTTCACCAGACACAACGACCCGTTATCTGGTCTACGCAGTGGGTTCTGTCGCACTTTGCTTCATTCTGATATCGGGCGCTGAGCGTTTGACGCGATGGGCGTTTAATGAGCCACAGCCGGCCGAAGATAACCGTTCTGAACAGCCAGAATAATTGACGCAAACAAAGCGCGTGCCAAACTCATCGCCGGCCAGAATCAAACGGACCCACTACCCGGCACCGTCATATCACGGGAATATGGCACGGTCGTTGCGGTTTGCAGGTGGCCTGGCGTAGGATCCGCCTCATCATATCGAAGGGTAAGCCATTTAACCACTTACGTCGTGGACCTGGCAGCCGGCTCGTTGCGGGCGGGGCAGGCTGCGACGGCTGCTGGCGGTTTGTTTTAACTGGGCAGCCGTTGGCTGCCGAGAGTGATTGTAGTGGTTTGAAGGCCTGAACCCGCGGGCGTAGAATGGCGTCCAGACTGATATGAGCCGCGCGATGATTCTTCTTCTGGCCGACCCGACCCCCGGCAAAGTCTTGTGCCGGGTGCCCGGCTGCATCTGTACGTGTCCGGCTTAGCCGGACATCCCGCCGTGTTTGCGCCGTAGGTCAGGCTTTCTAGCCTGACACGCATTTCCTCAGTCAGGCAAAGCCTGACCTACCTGGAGTGGTATCATGGCCACCGATTTTCGGCTCAAGGATCAATTGCCCAAGCTTACGCAGCGGATCGTGCAGACGTATGACGAGGTCGGGAAGATCAACCACCTCGGTCATTGCCCGCTGCCGAACTATGATGAGATCATCGCCGCGACGAACGATCTGAAGGAGATTCTTTATCCGGGCTATCGGCGGCGCGAGGGATTGCATCGCGGCAACGTCGCGTTTTACGTGGGCGATCTGGTCGATCGGCTGCATGATCGGTTCACGACGCAGATCGGCCGTGCCCTGCGCCATGAAGCGGGCGCCACGGACGATTGCGCCAACGATCAGGACTTCGAGGCGCTTGGGCAGGCGAAGACGATGCTGTTTCTGGAGCGGCTGCCGGAGCTGCGCAAGCGCCTTGCGACCGATGTGCAGGCGGCGTACGATGGCGACCCGGCCTGCAAGTCGCTCGACGAGGTGATTTTCTGCTATCCCGGGCTTGAGGCGATCACGGTTTATCGTTTGGCGCACGTGCTGTACGAGCTCGAAATCCCGTTCATCCCGCGGATGATGACCGAATGGGCCCATGCCCGCACGGGGATCGACATCCATCCCGGCGCGAAGATCGGCGAGTACTTCTTCATCGATCATGGCACGGGCGTGGTGATCGGCGAGACGACGGAGATCGGCGAGCAAGTGAAGCTGTATCAGGGCGTGACGCTCGGCGCCCTGAGCTTCAAGACCGATGGCGAGGGCCAGCTGGTGCGCGGCCAGAAGCGGCATCCGACGCTGGAAGACCGCGTCGTCGTTTACGCGAACGCGACGATTCTGGGCGGAGCCACGGTCGTCGGCCATGATGCCGTGATCGGCTCCAGCGTGTGGCTCACGCAGAGCGTGGCGCCGAACACGACCGTGGTCATGGAGAAGCCCAAGCTGCGGATGCGCAGCGAGGTAGAAGCGGCGCTGGCGGCGAAGCCGAATTTTCAAATCTGACACCCAGAATACAACCGCCAAGACCGCCAAGGACGCCAAGGTAATCAGTTCAATACTTGCCTTCCTTGGCGCTCTTGGCG
>DASXWB010000157.1:0-1832 GCA_036503915.1 Lacipirellulaceae bacterium
CCAAATAAGCCGCCAGTCGTCAGTTCTCAGTCTTCAGTTGTCAGTAGTTAGTTGTCAGTCTCGGTGCATTATCTTACAACAGGCAACTGAGGATGAGCAACTGAAGACTGACAACTGATCACTAAAGAAGTTCATGACGGCGCGTGTCGAAGAAATCGTGGACCGCAACACGGATTCCAGCGCGCGAGTCCGAGTAAGTTTAGGTTTCAATTGCTTCAGTTGGCGGCCGGTGCTGGCGGATGGCCCAGGCGAAATGCTGTGGGCCGATGCGGGCTTTGAGACGGGCGACAAGCGGCCGTCAGGCAGCGGGATCCCGCTGTTGTTTCCGTTTCCCGGCCGAATTGGCGGGGCCGCGTTTCAATTTGCGGGGCGCAAGTATCGCCTGGAGCCTGGTGACGCCTTCGGCAACGCGATTCACGGCTTCGTACTTACCCGGCCGTGGCGCATCGTGGAGCACAAGGGCGCTCACCTGGTCGGCGAATTCCAGGCCTCCCTGGATGACCCGTCGATTCTCGAGCGCTGGCCGGCCGATTTTCGGATCCGCGTGGCCTACGAAGTGCGCGGCCGCCAACTGGTGAACGACATCGAGTACGCGAACACCGGCGGCAGTCCTCTACCTTGTGGCTTCGGCACGCACGCTTATTTTCGCCTGCCGATCAGCGATCGCGGATATGTCGCTGATACCGTCGTGACAGTACCCGTTACGCAGTTATGGGAAGTCGAGCAGATGATCCCGACGGGACGCTTGCTTCCGATCGCTTTGGAACAGCAGCTTGCGGAAGGCCTGCGACTCGGCGACCAGCAGTTCGACACGTGCTTCACGGGCATTCGCGCCGACAGCGACGGCCTGGTGCGCACGCGGCTAACCGACCCGGCCAGCGGCCGCCGCCTGACGCAAACATTCAGCAGCGCATTCACGCAGTGCGTGGTTTATACACCGGGTCATCGCCAGGCGATTTGCATCGAACCGTACACGTGCGTGCCCGATGCAATTCGCCTCGCCGCCGAGGGACATGCGACTGGCCTACAAATTCTTCAGCCGGGGGAGAAATTTAAGACAACGATTAAAATCGAAGTCGAAGAGGGAATGGAGTAGAACGGCAGTGGAGTAGAGTCAGTTGACTAGCGACTGCTCCACTGCTCCACTATTGAGCCTGCTCCTCTTTCGGTGGCTCCTTCTTGAGCTCTTCCAACTCGCCACCGGGCCATTTGCTGGCCTTCAAGCGGTCCGCGTAGGTCTCGCTCTTTTCATCCTTCGGATCGACATGCATCTCGAGCGCCTTCTTAATGGACTCCGAGATCTTTTCGACGTTGCGCAAGTCCTTCTTGCGATCCAGCATTTCAACCAGATGATCGCCGAACGGGTTATGGTTCTTGCGGCTCTTCCCCTGATGGCACAGGTAGCAGCGCACAGCGGCCTTCTTGACCTCCGTGGCAAACTTTTTATCAGGGTGCGTGTCGAGATGTTCCTTCGCGAACACGTTGTAGAACTGCACGACGGCCGACGCCGGCCGTGAGGAAATCATCGTTAACAGGAGGGCGGCAACAACGAGGGAACAATAATAGCGCATCGGGTGACCTCTGGCGAAAATTGAACTAATTTGAATTGTCGTGGAGGCCGCGGCCGGGCCCGCGGCAGTGCGAATCGATGACGATTCAGCAGGCGGGATGGTTACCGTTCTCTTAAGTTAAGCTGCGCCGGCAAGGGTTGTCAACCGACGGGAAAGTAGGGCCAAAGGAGGTTCAAATTCTACTCCTCGTCCAAATGCATCCATCTGGTCAACAAAGGCGAAAGCGCGAAGCAAATCACTGCCGCGACGATGGCCGCGATG
>DASXWB010000158.1:0-2891 GCA_036503915.1 Lacipirellulaceae bacterium
GGTGTTCGATCGCGGAGATGATGACGTGATTTCGCGAAGGATGCGCGGGCCGACCGGCGCTCGTTTTTAGTGTGCCGAAAACGGCAAGGTTATTGGCCTCGGTCCCCCCGCTTGTGAAAATAACGCGGTCCGGCGCCGGAAGTGTGAACTTTGCGCCGAGCAGTTCGGCAATGCGGTCATGGGCTTCGTCCAGCGCACGCCGCGCGCGGTGGCCGAATGCGTGTTGGCTCGACGGGTTTAAGTCAGGGCCTGCCCAGCTCGCGCGAATCACGTCCGCGACTTCCGGAAAGATGGGCGTCGTGGCGTTGTGATCGAGGTAGATCGGGGTTGGCCGTTCGGATGACATGCATGAATGATACCGCTATTTGCTTTGTTTCGCTGGCGAAATCGGCATTGGGAGGCGGCTCGAATACGGATAAGATTTGCCCCTTTGCCGGCTGCGGCCCGTACGCGGATGCGGTGAGCATTCGACCCATTGTCGCGCGGCCGAGAATGGCGCTGACTGGAAAAATCACATGCCGAATCTCAAGACCGTGCTGCGGGCCGCCGTGATGTTGGTGGCGGCGATTCTGATTGTTAAGGGTTGGCAGTTTTATGGCCCGACGACGCAACAATTAAAATCCTGGACCGCGAAAATCGCCGAGCGGGTTCATGTCGCATTGAGTGAACAGCCGCAGCTCGCGCCGGCCGCGAGTGAAGCAGCCGGGAATTCGGACGCTCTCCAGCCGTTGCCAGCCGCATTGCCAACTCTTGTCGCACCGCGCCCCGGGGGCTTCGAATCGACCGACTTTCCAGTCGTCCCGCCGATCAACTCCGACTCAGCGACCGTGACTGGTCCGACAGCTATCCAATCGGACCAGGTGGCGGACACCCACGGCTCGATTGATTCCAATCGCATGCCAGCGCTCCTTGCGCGGCTGGAGCAACTGGGAGCGGTCGACCCCAAACTTGCCGCGTGGGGCAGCAGCGGTAATTTGTATCGTTTTTGTTGCCGGGCTGCCCCTGCCGGCTCGCCACGCTATGCACGGCACTTTGAAGCAGTGGCCGACAAGCCGCTTGCGGCCGTCGAGCAGGTCGTGTCCAAGGTGGAGGCATGGCGCACCGAGCAAGGCGCGACGGCTGACGTTTGGTAAGCGCGAGTTTTAGCCGAGCTTTTTATCCGCATTCTACGCGTCGGCAATCGGCCACGGCAGACTGACTTCATTTCGCACAAAGATGCATAAGCTGACCGATCAATTACGGCGGATTCCGGCGGTCGGGCGCCTGCCACTTAATTCAGGTATCAAGTCAGTGCGGAAGTGGGCCGATTTGCCGTATCGACACGCCGTGTGGGTATGGACTGAGCGCAAAGCAAAAGTCCGACCGGCTGCCGCCCAACAATTGGGGCGTCGTAGCCGTTTGGAGGCAGTGTTATTCTTAAGCCGCGAGCCGCTTACGCCGCGCAAATTGGCCCAATTAGCCAATCTTACCGACGGTACCGAAGCGCGCACGTTGTTGGGAAGTCTGCGCAAGCGATATGACGAGCGCGGTTGTGCCTTTCAAGTGGTTCAAGTGGCTGGCGGGTACCAGCTGTTGAGTCGGCCCGAGTTCGCCACGTGGCTCCGCGCACGGGCCGGGCAGGCGCCGTCGATCCGTCTGTCGCCGCCCGCATTGGAGACATTGGCCGTGGTGGCTTATCGTCAACCAGTTTTGCGAGCGGAAGTCGAAGCGATTCGTGGAGTGGCCTGCGGCGAGATCCTTCGCCAATTGATGGACCGCGACCTGCTGCGAATTGTGGGCCGCAGCGAGGAATTGGGCAGGCCGCTGTGGTATGGAACCACCAAGCGGTTCCTACAAGAGTTTGGATTGTGTAACCTGGACGAATTGCCTTGGGCGCAGCAATTGCGGCGAGCGCCCGATGGCCCACTGTCGGCCGCTGAACCGCCTTCCGGGGAAGAAGTTGCGCACGCCGCTTGACCCGCGATGTCCATGCTGCATACTCTTGTGTTTTCCAAATCTGGGATAAGATTGGGGTTAGGATTTTGGGCAATCGTGTCAGCAGGAATTGGGTGTATACTTGCCGCAGCCGAAGACAGCTGACGAGCGGCTTCACAGGTCGCCCGCGTCTCAAGCGGCCGAGTTGGCCACCGATCGCATTATTGGAGATCTGAAGATGAGCTTGGATCAACTACACGCCGCTGCACTCGACATGCAAGCGATTGCCGCTGCCAAGAAGGATGAGGAATTCGAGGACGACGACGAAGAAGAAATCGAGGACGACGACGAATTCGAGGATGAAGAACTCGACGACGACGAGCTCGAAGACGATGACGAGGACTTCGAGGACGAAGATGATGAGTTTGAGGACGATGACTTCGATGATGATGAGCTCGAAGACGACGAGGAAGAGCTCGACGAGGAAGATGATGAATTCGAAGATGATGAATGGGAAGAGGTCGAGGACGACGAGCTAGTTGAAGACGAAGACGACGACGAGGACGACTTCGAAGAAGATGAGTTCGAAGACGATGAGGAAGAGCTCGAGGGGGATGAGGAGTACGAATACGAATACGAGGATGATGAAGAGGAGTGACTTCTAAATCGATGACCAATGACCAAATCCCAATGACCAATGTTGAGGCATGGCGCTCGCACGTTGATCATTGGTGCTTGGCCAATGGTCATTTTTCTTGCGCGTCAGTCTTTCAATTGAAACAGTCGCTGAAGCGCTTCTAGCAATCCGAGGTGCGTTCCGTTGCGGGATTCGTCGCGGAGCGATTCGAGCGGCGGGTGGAGCATCTTTGCTACCAAGCGGTCGGAGAATTGGCGAATCTCCTGCCGGGCGCGCTGATCCAGCTCCGGAAGCCGGTCGTAGAGTCGCTCGAGCTCAGCCGATTGCGCACTCTGCAAAC
>DASXWB010000159.1:0-7390 GCA_036503915.1 Lacipirellulaceae bacterium
CAGTGGAAATGGAAGAGATCAAGGGTCCGCTGAGAATCGATACCGGAGATACCGAAAACGCCGAGTAACAAGTGGTCCCAAGGCGCAAAAAAATAAGCGGGTGAAGGGAATCGAACCCTCGTAGTCGGCTTGGGAAGCCGATGCTCTACCATTGAGCTACACCCGCGACTTGCGGCGGTTTTCCGTTCGATTAGCGAGACTTGTGCCGCACTGCATTTCGCATTGTAACTTCGGATTCGTTGCCGGGGAAGCACCGACTACAACTCGATGTTGGTCGCAATGTTATTCCTTCCACACCGGCCGGTGGCGCTTGATTTCCGATTGAAAATCGCCCAGGCTCGACCAATACAACCGCTCGCTCAGGTCGACTTCCGTCACAGCGACAGTGCCCCATTCTTTTGCCTGGGCGATCACGCGGCCCTCGCGATCGTAAACGCCGCTGATCATCCAATTTTCGTCGGGGTTGGTGTACGTGCTGCTCACGAGGAAAACATGGTTCTCGCATGCGCGTGCAGCGGCCAGGCGCGGATTGCAGCCCCACACAGGAAACGCAATGATTTCCGCGCCGCGCAGGCTGAGTTGACGGGCAACTTCTGGAAAGAACCCGTCATAACAAATCATCATCCCGATTTTCCCGAGCTTGGTATCGAAAACGGGATATTCCTCGCCCGGCGCAACGCCGGCCTCAATTTCCGCACGTGGAAGAGCGACTTTGCGATACTTGCCAACGAGAGCGCCGTCCGGGCCGATCAGCACCGACGTGTTGTAGACCAGCGGCGCATCGCGCTCGACCAGGCCGACGACCAGGTGCATTCCATGCTTTTTCGCGAGGCGCCTAAAATATTCCGTGGAAGGCCCTGGAATCGGCTCGGCGGCTTCGGCGTAACTCAATCCGTTGCCGACGCAGGTGATCGTTTCCGGAAGCACCACCAGATCAGCCTTCTGCCGCGCGGCATCGGCTACGAGCGGCTCGAATTGCGTGCAGCTGTCCATAACCGTTTTTCCGCCTCGCGGCCGGTAATGCACGGCGGCCAAGCGCACTTTTCGCGGCCGCGGTGGATCACAGGGCTCGAGAACCACCTCGCTCCACTCGGCGCGCGCATTGGGCGCCCAGCGAAGATGCAATTCGAGAACGGCCAGTCGTGCTGCCGAAGGCGCGTAATACAAGCCTTCCAGCGTCGCCCAACCCTCGGCGTCCGGAGCTCCGTCGTGCGGATATTCCGGCTCCGCAATCGGCGCCTTGCCGCCTTCATACGAATGCGCCCCGGCGGCATCGCGCCGGACCGCGTTGCCCTCCGCATCTCGCCATAAGATCCGCGCCAGCACATATCGCTCCGGCGAATCAGCGCTCGTTACGTGACGTTTTGCGTGAAAGCGAAACCAGCGGCCGCCATCAATCTTGAAAGTTTTCGCCCAATGACCATCGAGGCCATACTGCGTGCCCGTCTCAATTTCCAACGAGCCGTTTTTGTTTGGTCCGCCCTCGGCATGATATGAGAACGCGGGCCGAATCTCGTCGCGGGCCGATCGCGATTCCCATCCGTCTTGTGCGAATGAAGAGCGCGTCGGCGTTAGCGCTGCGACGAAACAAATCATCAGGCAATGGACGGTGGGCTTATGGACTCGAGGCATCTCAGTCTGAAATATGAGCCATTGCGTAACGGGGAGATTCTTCATTTTTTGATTCCCCAAGAGATGAATCGGACTGTTGCATTTACCGGGAGGCTACAGTTTCTGCCTCAAAGTAGTGGCTAAAATCAGTTGCTAGCGAGTAAACTAAGATTAGTTGATGAGCCTCAGACCCGCCAGTCGCTACGCCTCATTCGCTCTTGTTGCCGGGCGGCTGAACTTACTACGATCCGTTGATCCCCTGGCGTCGGCCCCCAACGGACATGAATCAGGAACACGATTCATACAGCGCAGCGTTTGTTATCCACTTACCGAATCTCTTATTCACCTGGTCTGAACTCACTTGCACGCTGCCTTCTTTCTCCTGCTGCTTACCGTATCCGCGCCGGCGCCCGACACGCTCGTGGTTTGTCCGCGAGAGTTGCGCGCCGGCCTGGCTGAGTGGAACGGGCATCGCGCGGCGCAAGGACATCGGATTCTAGTGATCGAACCTGCCGAAGGCGCCGCGGAATTGCAGGCAAAGATTCGCGACGCCGCCCGAACCGGCGCGCTTAAACATGTCTTGCTTATCGGCGATGTGCCGCGTGCCGGTGATCGTGTTGGCAGCGCGGGGCGGGTTGTGCCAACGAACTACGTTGCCGCGAAGATCAATACGCGGTGGAGATCGCCGCCAACGATCGCCAGCGACGGGCCCTACGGCGACATCGATGGCGACGGGCTGCCGGATTTGGCTATCGGGCGCATCCCGGCCGATTCCGCCGATGAGTTGGCGGTTGTCGTCCGCAAGGTAATTCACTACGAGCACAACGCAGCAAAGGATTCGTGTGGCCGGCGAATCAATGTCGTGGCCGGTATCGGCGGATTCGGCGCCGCGACCGATGCTCTGATTGAAGCGACGGCACACCAAGTGATCCGGCAAACCGTGCCGCGAACCTATGAAATTCAGCCAACGATGGCGAATCCGTCCAGCCCGCATTGCCCTAAGCCCGGTGACTTTGCCGCGTCGGTCCGCCGGCAATTTAGCGCCGGCAGCCTGGCTTGGATATATCTCGGTCACGGCTTGCCGAACGAGCTGGACCGCGTGCCCACGCCCGGCGGCACCGAGCCGATTCTATCTGTCGACGACGTGCCGCGGCTGCGTCGCGGAGAACAGGCGCCGCTGGCCGTGCTTATCGCGTGCTACACGGGCGCGCTCGATGCAAGGAGCGACTGTCTGGCCGAAGAGCTGTTGCTTGCCGAGGAGGGCCCGATTGCGGTCATCGCGGCCACGCGCGTGACGATGCCGTACGGCAATACGGTTCTCGGCTACGAGCTGCTGCGAGCATGCTTCCAGGACAGACCGGTCGCGCTTGGCGAAATGCTGCGATTGGCCCGGCGGCGAAGCTTGTCCGACCCCGAGGGTGATTCGCTGCGTGCGTCAATCGACCTGATTGCCGCAGGGCTCAGTCCGCCGCCTGTCGACTTGGCCGCAGAACGCCGCGAACACGCGTCGATGTACCTGCTGTTTGGCGATCCTCTGCTGCGGTTGCGGCGGCCAAACGAACAAGATGGAACTGAAGCGGCTCAAGCCGCAGTTGCCAAATAACGAGTAGCGCGACACCATGAATGCACACAGCCCCAGGTGCACCGTTTGCACCTGGGGCTTGTCTTTATGACGCGGCCCGCCGCGACGGGCTGCTTGAACAACTCGATCGTCGAGTTGCTGATGTGCGAACCACGGCCAGTCAATTGCGTTCTCGCCGTGCGAACAGCCCGCAGCCGCATAGGGCGACTCCGAGCAGCGCGAACGTGCTTGGCTCGGGGATGAAATTGCGGTCAACGCCAACCCGAAATTCCTTCTTGGCAATAAACGCCTGGCTATCCACTTGGCTGAGCGTCTGAAGCTGGTTGTTGATGGCGACCTCAATTTTCGTCGCGCCGATCCTGAAGGTCCGCCCGAGCGAAGTCAGTTGAGCGTCTACGTTCAATGACAATCCGAGTGACCAGGGTTGGACAATGCCGGGATTCGCGTTCAGGTTGAAACCGACAGACGCGTTAACGGGCGTCAAATCAATTGGAGCGACGTTGACGCCGTCAATTTGCGTCACTGTGGCACGCATGATGGCGCCGGCAAGCGCCTGAGTGGCGGATGTGCCCACGCCGGTAAGCGAGTAATCGCCCAACTCCGTGAGCCTGATTGTGTCGATCCCTACGACATCATTTCCCATCAACGTGAAGTTGACCTGGCCGTCGGTAATATCCTCGTTGCCGCCGCTGGCTGTGCTGACAAAGCCCTGAGGATCGAAATCCAGACCGATGGAAAAAGTATCCGGCGGACCGTACAGCGGAACCGGGTCGGTGCCGGATGACTCCTCGACGTCATTGAACATGACGCCGTCTACCGGCCCGAAGTTGCCGTAGCTGATGGTCGCAGCATGAGACAAGCTGCTTGCACCCAGCACGAGCACCAAAACCAAAGCCACACTCAGTGAATTCGAAGCTTTCAAACGCTGCCACAGCATGGTTGCGATTCCTTTTGGAGTTTTGTCCCTCGACCCGGGTTGCCGCCGCGATGAAACTGCGCGCGAAGGCGAAAGGATGTAGTAAAAAAACGTCAGTCAATCTCTGCGCCCTTGCCTGCGCATCCTCGTTCAAGTTGTTTTGTTCACGCGGCGGCGACGGGCGACGCCGACAGTTGGCGGGCCCGGTCGTTCCGCGACCGTCACCATGCGGGCTTTTTATTGCGCCGCTGGTGTATTCCTCGTCGGGCCATCTCATTGGTCCGGCTTCCACTGGCGCGCATCCGCGCGCGCTTCGTCATCCGGCGCCGTCGAAGCCGCGCTGGAGGCGCAATGGCACCTCGCCCGGCCGACGTTTCGACGTCGCCAAGCCGATCCCAGTCGACGCGAAGCGACGACCGCACGGCTAACTCCCTTTCAAGTTGTCAGTCCAAATGCCCTGCACCCGACGACGCCTACGCATCGTCCTGGCATTTGGGCGTCTGTAATCTCAATCCCTGCATTTCGATGCGGCCGGCTCACCCAGCCGACTGCGCGGCGTGGTGCTCCAGCTTCTGCAAAACGTTTCGTGCCTCGCCACACAACAAGGAAATGTCGCTTTGGCTGTCGACGCCCGGCAGATACATCCACACCCCGAGCTGCCGCGACCATACCTCGCCCGTAATGTCGTCGGGCCTGCCGCAAACTGCCAGCAGGGGCCCGCCCCGCGAGGCCAGCTGCTCGACCAGCGTGCGCAGGGTCTTTTCCTGCGCGCGCGGCGCCGACTGTAAATCAATAAGCGCAAGCTCCACCCGTTGCCGCACCGATTGGCGCATGGCGTCGTCGGCCGTCGTGCATACGATCGTCGCCCAGCGTTCTTCGTGAGCCGCGCGGACCCAAAGTTGTGCCCGCTGCGCGGACGTCGAAACTACCAGGCATGTCTGCAGGGCAGCCGGCGCGCGACGGGTAAAGGTCGCGCGTGAGTCCGGAGACGCCAGCGTCTCCGGCAAACTCGTCTGCAATTCACTCATGTAAATGGCCCATATCGTTGCTCCCGCCATCGCGCAAAGGGCGGACCTCATCGGCCTCACCGTCGCGCCCGCGAAGCAATAGCCAATGCCCCCTTTTACTCGGCGCGGCCAGCGCCCGACGCGCTTTCGTCGCGCGAGGGCCGCGGACTACTGTCTCGTCAATGTTCGGCCATCTCACCGCCACGCGGCGTTGCCGCGCATTAATCGCCCCTGCCCATCCGACGATTTGCGGCCTTTCCCCGGTCACCATTCCAGCAATTATCGAGCGGCCTCGGCGCGCCATTTGGCTCGCCGGGCAAACTCCATCGGCGCAAGCGCAAACAAAAATAGCGCTGACAGAACCTGCGTTCTGAGCGCTACCAGTTGATCTTGCGACGACGACGACGATGAATGCCGTTGAACGATTGAGGTGTCTTGCCGCGACGCCGCCCCATCTGTGGCTTGCGTCGCTCCCCAGCGTCATACCGCTCCGCCGGGCGGAAGCTGTCGGTCCCGTAGTCCAGGTCGGCTGCTTCGTACTGTTGCTTATGGCTCATTGATGCTCCTCCTTTTCTCTGGCGTCCCTTCGTTAGAACTACCCGAGGTGAAGTAAACGGTCCCCAGCGCGCGATCGCGCACAGTGCGAGCGGCGCTATTTTCCGGCGTCGCTTTACGCGATCTGCGTGCCGCGATCGAAAGCGCGTTTACGATTGAATCGCAAATGGATCGGCTGAAAGAAGTTGCAGCGAGATGAAGGTGTGCTTTCGTTGCGAGAGGCGCCTCGGCGGCTTTCACCAGCCTGGTGAGAGCGGGCTGCTAGCATCGCCATAAACCGAAGCGGCACAACAACCTGCAAGAATATTCACAGGCCCGGTGAATGCTCACCAGGATGGTGGTGGATACGGCGTGGATCAAGGTCCTGTGAGGATTGCGATTTAGATCGACCGTGAGAATTCGAGAGTAACCCGCGCCGCCAAAGAAGCACCAGTTGCCGGTTTCTCGCAGCTGGCCACCGGTGCTCAGGTCGCCGCGCAGTAGTTGGCATTTGCCATTTGCGCCGGGTTTTGCGGCCCGTTTTTCGATTTTTTGGGATTTGCTGAATGGGGGAGCGAACCGGCCGGCCGAAGGTGGTGTCTAAGGGACGGCCGCGGGTAGTCAAGGGCCGCGGAACAGCCGTTTGTGACTCGGCTAGTTCGCTTGACTTGGCCTCGGGGCCGTGGGAAGCTTTGAATAGGAGCGTGGGACGGACAGGATTTGTCCGTCCCACAATACAGTTTTTTCGTTCTGGTTCTCTTTCGAGCGGCGCACCGGCGCAGCGAGGACACGATGCAAGCGAATTACTTCGACAGCATGATTCTTGGCACCATCATCAATGGCCAAGGCAGCATGAATGGCGTCGAAGGCATGCATCGAGCCGCGCTGCGCGCATTTGCTCTCAAATTCGCGCGCCGCCTCTCATTGTGCCTCGGCGCTTGGCGTGCGCTATCCATGAAGCGCATGCCGGCGACGATGACGCCCATCGCGGCGACGTGTCCGAGCTATTCGGCCAGTCGCCGTCAGCGCGACCAGCGCAGCCAGCGCTGGGTGCCGGGCGTCGTCGTAGTCGACGCCGGCACAGTCGGCGTTTGCTGAGTGGTGGTCCGCTATAGCGGACCTGCCAATCAGAAAAACGACCTAACGCCGACTGAGCGAGCCCCGGCCGGGATGTCTTGGCGCGTTTGCCATCCATTTCCGGTCAATCGGCTCACGCTTGATGTTCTGCCGCTCGCTCCGAAAAGGGCGACCCCGGCTCGCTGAAATGGCTCAGCGATTCAGCCTGCAAAAGCGAGAGAACCATGTCCGCCGCCTTGTTCGAAACAGAAGACGAAACGACTTCACTTGAATACCTGGTCGAGGCCGCGCAGGCCGGCGACCGGGAGGCATTCGGCGAGCTGGCCACGCGCTTCGAGCCGATGGTTTACTCGATTGCGCTGCGCCGCTTGGGCAACCACAGCGAGGCCCAGGAGCTGTGCCAGGAAGTGCTGGTGAAGGCGATGCAGAAGATCGAGCAGCTCAAGGTGCCGGCGGCCTTTGCCGGCTGGCTGCGATCGATCACGGTGCGCATGGCCATCAACCGGCAAGTCCGCCGGGCGCCGATGATCGCGACCGAGCCGCACGCGCTCGATGCCACGTGCGTCGTTTTGAATACGCCGCTCGACGCGGCGCTGGCCAACGAGCGGGCCGCGCAGGTCCGCGGCGGCCTGGCGCAGCTGGGCGACCTCGACCGCACCACGC
>DASXWB010000160.1:0-7907 GCA_036503915.1 Lacipirellulaceae bacterium
CGTCGAGGGTCGTGAGCAGCTCTCGCCAGGTGTTGGGCTCGGGCACCGTAAGAGTCGGCGTGATGCCCAGCTCGCGGAGGACCGCGAGAGGTTTCGGCCCGCGCACCACGGATTTGATATCGCTGATGGCCGCCAGGAAGCGATTGCGGTCGACGTGCCGAACCACCTGTTCCACCAGAATGCGCGTGCCGACACCGGTGAGAAAAACAATGACGTCGATGCGGCCAGTGATGAGCCGGTTGGCGAAGTCGATGGCCGCCTGGTTTTTTTCTTCCGCGACCTCGCGCATCGAAGGGCTTACAAACGGCACGCCGCCGCGCTTGGCGATCATGCGCTCGAGCTCTTCCGCCCGCCGGCTCTCGAACGCGGCGACGCACAAAGCGTCGAACGAGCTTTTGTCAAGTCCAGCAGACACTTTTTCCAGCATGTGATCGATTGTGGTGACGCGCTTTTGCAGTGCGGCGCGCAGCAGAAACAGCGGCGCACATTTCATGCTACGTGGAATTCCTATTGCGCGATAGTGGTTTACGGCGCGCCGTGCGCAGCTTTTCCACACGCAAAGCGCGCCGGAAAAGCTTTCGCGACGCGAAGCATTGGTAAACTTTCGCATCGTACAAGACCACAAAATATTGTGACGGAGAATTCTGCTTGACAGCCGGCGCGATCCGCGCACAATGGCGTGCTGTTGATGTGCGCTGCGCGCATCAACACTTGTGGCGTCTGTAGGGGAACTCCTGCCGTCGGGCGGGAGGCCGCATCCGAAGGCACTCGAAGCGCGCTTGCTTCTCGAGAAGCGGCAACGCAGGCGAAAGCTCGTTTGGCGGAACTGTTTCGCGGTGCGCGCCGTGCATGAGGTACGGCTGGCGCGTTGTGCGCGGGATTCCGACCTCGCACGGACCTGTAGTGCGGGGTCAGGACAACCGCGCTCAACTTAAACTGTCAACCGCACGGAACTCGGGGCAAAAGCGGCTCAATCTGGACTGGGCATCCAACTCAAGCGACGATCTTGGGAGGCGCGACTGACGGATCGACCTCGGCGGCTCCAGTCGCGTACCTGGATGTCCCTCCCAAGTATTTTCGCCAAAGAACGAAGTCCATCCAGCAAGACGGCAGAACGGGCCTCGAGCCCGTTCTGCTTTTTTTGTTGCAGCGTGAACCAATGCGTAGTGCGTAGTCGCCGGGGTGAAAAAGAAAATAAGTCCGCGGCGCCGTGTGGAGCAAGTACTTGGTACTGAGTACGCAGTACGCAGCACCCAGTACAATACACTTGACGCGATAGCCCATTAATTCGCGGCAAATTCACCTATTCACTCGACACCATGACCACCGCCCTTCTAGGACTAGGCTCCAACCTCGGTGATCGCGAGGCCACGCTCGACGCCGCACTCGCCGAAATCGACGCCTTGCCAAACGTGCGCGTAGCGCGGCGCAGCGAGTGGCATCGATCGCGGCCGGTGGGTGGCCCGCCCGGCCAGGACGACTTTCTCAACGGCGCTGCGGTCGTGGAAACCTCAGTACCGCCGCTTGCATTTTTGGAGCTGTTGCAACGGATCGAACAGCGGCATGGCCGTGTGCCGTCCGAGCGTTGGGCAGCCCGAGCGCTCGATATCGACTTGCTGCTTTACGGCGACGAGGTCATCGAAACGCCGCAGCTAATTGTGCCCCACCTGCGACTAACATTCCGCCGCTTCGTGCTGGAACCGGCCGCCGAAGTCGCGCCGCGAACGGCGCATCCAACCATCGGCTGGCCGCTTGAACGGTTGCTGTTGCACCTCAATGCGGCCAAGAATGAATTCGTGTTGTTATCCCCGTCCGAAGCGCTTCGCAGCGAGCTGACCACGAAGCTGTCGCAGCGCTTTGGCATCAAAGCGATTGATGGCCCGACATTCAAAACGGCCGAACAGCTGTGGCCGGCCAGTTATGCAACCTGGCTCTCCGTCAATCGCGCCGGCACCGAGAACGAAGCCTTCGTTCCAAAATCCGGCGGCTTACGTTATGCAGCCATGGAGTTTCCCAAGCTCACGATCCTGCTGGATGCCGACGACGACGCACCGCGAGCGGTGAAAGCCCAGTGGTCGGCCATCGTGCGTCAGCCAGGCCGCGGGCCCACGCTGCGACTGCAACTCTCCGATCGAGAGGCCATCGAAGCGGAAGTGTTCGCTGCGATCGAGTCGGTCTGGCCGACCTAGGCCCCAATACCGCTATTCGCCTAGAATCATGTAGGTGGGCACTGCCCGCCGACCATCTCTCGACGTTACGGTGAGCGGCGCCCACCCTACAAATGCCTGGCACATCGCACGACATATTGACCGGACCGAGCGTAATTACGCACGGCCATAAGCTGCACGAAGCGCTGCGCGTCTTGCGCGGCTCAGGCCGGACCGTCGGCCTCGTGCCGACAATGGGCGCGTTGCATGAAGGCCATCTCAGTTTGTTGGACGCTGCCCGCGCCGAGTGCGATGCAACGATCGTGACGATTTTCGTCAACCCGACGCAGTTTGGACCGGATGAAGACTTTTGCCGCTATCCGCGCGACCGGGAGCGGGATGTCGCGCTCGTGCGCGAGCGCGGCTGTGACCTGGTGTTTGCCCCGTCCACCGAGGAAATGTACCGGCCCAACCATGTGACGTTTGTCGACGTCGGGCCGATTGGCCGCGTGTTGGAAGGCGAATTTCGCCCGACGCATTTCCGCGGCGTGGCTACGGTCGTGCTCAAGCTATTTTTACTTTTGCCGGCGGATAGGGCCTATTTCGGCCGCAAAGATTACCAGCAGACGCTCGTGATTCGACAGCTCGTGGCCGATCTCAACGTGCCGATCGACGTACGTGTATGCCCCATCGTGCGCGAGTCCGACGGGCTGGCGATGAGCTCTCGCAATGCCTACCTGTCTGACAGCGAGCGCCAGCGGGCGCTGGCATTGTCGCGGTCGCTACGATTGGCGGAAAAGCTGGTCGCGTCGGGCGAGCGCGAAGTCGCCGCCATCCGCACACGGATGGAGCGTGAAATCGACCTCGCCGGCGGCATCGAGCTCCAGTATATCGCGTTTGTCGCGGACGGCACCCTGGACCCCATTGAGCGAATCGATGGCCCCACCACAGTAGCCATCGCCGCCAAGGTCGGCAAAACCCGGCTGATTGATAATACGTTGGTGAGTAGGTGAGTAAGTGAATAGGTGAGTAAGTGATTCGTAAAAGGTGAATAAACCAGATCGGTTCGCAGCCACGATGTCGCGTCAACCGCACTTGGTACTCAGAACTCAGTACCAAATGCACCGTTCATAGTAGTCAATAAATTCGTCGCACCCACTCACCCACTCACTCGCATCGCATGTGCAGCGAACTCTTCCGCATCCCGTACGAAATCGCCGGCGTGCCGATCTTTGGCTTCGGCGTGCTGCTGGCGATCTGGGCCGTGATGAGCGCCTTCGCGGTGATGAGCCTCGTGCGCCAATTCGGCTGGAGCGCCGAGACGTGGGGCGCGCTGCCAGTGATGCTCCTGGTTGGTGCGGCAATCGCCTTTCTTCCCCGCATGTTCCCTGAAGGACTGCCGATTCGGGGATATGGCGTGCTGCTGCTGGTGGGAATTGTGACCGGCTTTGCACTGGCGATGGTTCGCGCGCGGCAAGCTGGGCTCAATCAAGAGATCGTGGTGTCGATGGCATTTTGGCTCGTGATCTGCGGCGTGATTGGCGCACGCTTGTTTCACGTTGTCGAATACTGGGACCAGAAATTCGCGGGCCTGACGCCCGTCGAAACTTTGTTCGAGATTCTCAACGTTCCGGAGGGCGGCCTGGTGATTTACGGCGCCCTCTTTGGCGGTGCCGTCGGCCTTGTCGCATTCACGCGAAAGCACCGGCTGCCTCTGTTTGCAATGGCCGATCTCATCGCGCCGAGTCTCCTCGTTGGCCTAGCCTTCGGCCGCATCGGCTGCCTCATGAACGGCTGCTGTTACGGCGGGCAAACCGATCTGCCGTGGGCCGTGACGTTTCCAAAATTAAGCTCACGCTTTGCCGACCCGAAAACGGGATCGCACCGCTACAGCCCGCCCTATGGCGACCAGGCGGTGCACGGCGAGTTGCACGGCTTCCGGCTCGACGCCGATGACGGAGGACGACTTGTCGTGAAGCGGGTTGAGCCGCAATCGCGCGCTGAAGCTGCCGGACTAAAACCGGGCGACGTCGTGACTTCGATCAACGGCATACGTGTCGACGCGGATCAAGTAAAGCCGCTTTTACCTTCGTCACTGGAAAAACAGAAAACGCTGCGACTCGGACTGGACAGCGGAAAATCGGTCGAGATCGCCGCGGCAGCCATGTCCGCGCGAAGCCGGCCCGTTCACCCTACTCAGCTTTATAGCGCCATCGATGCCGCCCTCTTGGGCTGGCTCTTATGGTCGTACTACCCGATTCGGCGGCGCGAGGGCGAAACGATTGCGCTGCTGCTCGCGCTTCATCCGATCTCGCGGTTCTTGCTGGAGATCATTCGCACCGACGAACCGGCCGTATTTGGCACCGGGATGAGCATCTCGCAAAATATCAGCATTCTGCTGTTTGCGTGCGGCCTGGCGCTCTGGTGGTATTTGTCCAAGCAGCCGCGAGGAATTGTCTGGCCATTGGGTGTCGCGGCCGCCCCTCAGAAACGGCCATTGTCGCAGCCCACGCGGACCGCGGCACGCCGGCCGTAACTCGTTGACCGGCGGCCAATTGCGGCAGATTATTGCGCCGGGAGATTTTTCCCGCAAGGTTTCCAACGCCGCGGCAACTACCTTTACAGCCATGGCCCGCCATGACACCACCCAGCGTGGCCGCGAGCCCGAGGACGATCGCATCGATTGGCCGGCGCTGTTGGCCCAACATGGGCGCTGGCTGCGCACGGTCGTGCTGGCGCGCGTCGGTGAAGCGGCTGCCGCGGAAGATGTACTGCAAGAGGTCGCGGCGGCGGCCATCGAAAAGGGCCATCAGCTGCGCGATAAGCAAAGCGCGGCGCCTTGGCTCTACCGCTTGGCGGTGAGGGCGGCGCTGCAATACCGGCGCCGCCAAGGCCGGCGGCGGAAGTTGCTCGACCGATTCGCCGAGCGGCGCATGCCGCAGAGCGACGAGGCACGCGAACTTGACCCGCTCGATTGGCTGTTGGCGGAGGAGCGTAAGTCGATGGTTCGTAAAGCGATTGCCCGGCTGTCGCGCCGCGACGCGGAAATCCTGCTGCTCAAGTACACCGAGGGTTGGTCGTATCGCCAGTTGGCGGAACACTTGGGGCTCACTACAAGCGCCGTCGAAGCCCGCCTGCACCGGGCGCGGCAAAAAATGCGAAAGGCGCTGTGTGCTGCAGACCCGAGCCTGGTAGCAACGAGAGAACGATAAACGATTGCAAAAGTTATTCGTATGTTCGACGAACACTCACAGGACGAAATCATGTTCGACCGTCTAGTCGACGGTGAGCTTTCGCCCGCCGAGCGTCGGCTGCTTTTGGCGTCACTTGACGAGCGGCCGGGCGGCTGGCGGCGCTGCGCGCTGGCCTTCCTCGAAGCGCAGTGCTGGAGTGAAGGACTCGGCCAGTTATTGCGCGAACCGGAAGAATCGCCCCATGCGCGTGAAAAGAATCACGTTGTGCGTGCCGCCGTTCCGCGTGAGGCCAGGCGGCGTAGCGCCCTTTGGCTGGCATTCGCTACTGGGCTGCTGGCGGCATTTACTTTGGGAGTCTTGTGGCGAAGCGGCGCACCTATCGGCGTGAGCAACCCGGCACAACGCGGGACGAACATCGCCCAAGTTATTCCGCCGCCGACCTCGTCGTCGCCGCACGCAACGAGTGCGGCCGACGCGCTCACCCTGTGGGTGCGCGACGAGATGGGCAATGCGCGGCCGCTGCGCGTGCCGCTCGTGGATGCTGGCACGCTCGATCAGCAACTGGGCCTTCAATTTCAGACGGGACTGCCTGCCGACGTGCGCGACCGCTTGCAGGACCGCGGCTTCGACGTTCAATCGAAGCGCCGCTACGCGCCGCTATGGCTGGAGAACGGCCGGCCCATGATTGTGCCGGTGGAAGATACAAGGATCGTGCCCGTGAGTCAGAGTGTGTATTGAAGTATTGTTGGCGTCATTGGCGCCGGCTTAAATCGTGGCCAGCCTCACAGAGGCCGGCTACACAAAAGCCGGCTACAGAAAAGAAAACTTAACCCCAGGAGGAGAGAACCATGTCACACAATTATTTACGTGGCGCCGTAGGCTTGGTCCTCGCAATTGCCGCGGCAATCGGCACCGCGGCGCTTGTCCAGGCCCAAGAAGACGAGGCACAAAACGAAGGCCGCGTCGTCCAGATCGGCCGCGCGGACGAGGAGTCCGAGAAATCAGGACGCAATGCGAACGGTGAGCGAAACGGCGGTTTAGTCGAAGAGCAGGATGTGCCCCGCTACTGGATCGGCTTGCTTGGCGGCGCGATCCCCGACGACCACCCGCTTCGCGCTCACTTGGATCTTCCTGCCGACCAGGGCCTGCTCGTGGCCGACGTCGTGCCGAACAGCCCCGCCTCGAAGGCTGGACTCAAGAAGCATGACATCTTGCTCAAAGCCAACGACACTGTGCTAAAGGAAATGGGCGATCTCGTGGAACTGGTCAGCACCGAGGGCGAAAAGAAAGGCCAGATCAGCTTGGAAGTGTTCCGTGGCGGCGAGCGTGAGACTGTTTACGTCAAGCCCGAGGGGCGGCCGGCAGACGCACAGGTTTCGACCGGCGGTTTCGGCGAAGGTGGCTTCCAAGGCGGCGCCGGATTGCCCGAAGAGTTTCAAGATCTCTTCGGCCAGCTGCAGCGTGGCCAAAAGCCGTTTAACTTCCGCAACTTCGGCCCCGGCGTGATTGTCGGCCAGCCTGGAATGATGAATGTTCCCAATGGCGTTTCTGTGAGCATCACGAAAAAGGCGGGCCAGCCCACCGAAATCACCGTGAAGCGCGGCGAGGAAACATGGAAAGTCGTCGGTGACGATCCACAGTCGCTCGAGCAACTGCCGGACGATCTGCGGCCATTCGTCGAGCGGATGCTCCACGGCGGCGCGCCTGTAACCTTCGATCCGCAGATGCCGAACATGGAACAGCTGGAGCGGCGCGGCTTTGGCGACGATCGGCTCAGCGAGCGGCTCGAGGAGATGGAGCGCCGCATGGAAGAGCTGCAGCGCCGGCTGCTTGGTCCGAACGACCAGAATGCCGATCAGCCCGAAGCTGAAGAAACTGACCAGCAGGAGGCGAACTGAACCCTGCCCGGCCCAAAGGTCCCCCCAACCTTTTGGGCCGTGTAATGCCAGCCGGGCCGCGCGCAACGGCGCGCCGCCCGGCTTTCTTTTTTGCAGCAGGCACACTCAGTGTGCTGTAGCTGAACTTGAGCACTCTTAACGATGCAGCTACGGCACACGGAGTGTGCCTGCTACATTTAGCACTTGGCCATCAGAAAGAAGCCGCGCTTCAAGCTCTTCGTATGGCACTGCCTGCACCGCGATGTCCTTGTCGATTGCGATCACTGCCGCCGTGGCCGCCGATTGGCCGAGGATCATGAACACCGGCTCCATGCGGATCGAGCCGTAGGCGATGTGCGACGCCGACAGGCACACGGGCACCAGCAGGTTCTCGCATTCCGACTTCTTCGGCCGGATCGAGCGGTAGGCGATCGGGTACGGCGCGAAGCCGTGGACCTGAACGTCCCCCTCGTTCTGCACGTGGCCGTTCTCGTCGACGTAGCGCTGCACGTTGTGCGAGTCCATGCCGTACGCGCCCAGGCCGACGGAGTCGTCCGCAACTTCGCGCCCCTGGCAGTTGCTCTGGCTCATCACATGGTCGGAGATCATCCGCCGGGCCTCGCGGACGTAGAGCTGGTGCGGCCAGTTGTCGTTGTCGGCGAACTCGTCCTTCGCCAGGCCCCAGGTCT
>DASXWB010000161.1:0-5006 GCA_036503915.1 Lacipirellulaceae bacterium
ACGACCCGGTGGCCGGGCTGTTTCTGGCGGATCGGTTCGTTCGCGGGACGTGCCCCAAGTGTAAGACGCCGGATCAGCCGGGCGACAACTGCAGCAAATGCGGGCACCATTACAGCCCGACGGAGCTCATCAATCCGCGCAGCACCGTGAGCGGCGCCACGCCGGAGATCCGCCGCTCGCCGCACCTGTTTATCGAACTGGAGAAGCTGCACGGCTTTCTGGAAGAGTGGACCCAGTCGAGCCAGCACCTTCAGCCGGAGATCGCCAACTATCTGACGGGGCACTTTCTGGGCGAGCCGCTGCGCGATTGGGACATCTCGCGGCCTGCACCTTATTTCGGCTTCGAGATTCCAGACTCGCCGGGGAACTACTGGTATGTCTGGTTTGACGCTCCGATCGGCTACGTGGCCTCCACGCGCCAGTGGTGCGATCGCACGGGCGAGCGACTGGACGACTGGTGGCGCTCGCCGGACACCGAAATTCACCACTTCATTGGCAAGGACATCACGTATTTCCATACGCTGTTTTGGCCCGGCATGCTCAAAACGGCCGGCTACACGTTGCCGGCGAAGATTCGCGTGCACGGTTTCTTGACCGTCGGCGGCGAGAAGATGTCCAAGAGCAAGGGCACGTTCGTCGCCGCGCGCACGTATTTGAAGCATCTCGATCCGAGTTATCTGCGCTACTTCTATGCCGCGAGGCTCTCGTCGCGCGTTGAGGACTTCGATTTGTCGGTCGACGAGTTCGTGGCCAAGGTGAACACGGACCTTGTCAATAAAGTCGTGAACCTGGCCAGCCGGACGGCGAAGTTCTTTGAGAGCACTGGGCTGTCGCCCAAGTATCCTGACGATGGCGGGTTATTCGCTGCGGGTGCCAAAGCCGGGACAGAGATTCGCGACGCCTACGAAGCGACGGATTACAGCAAGGCCATGCGAATCGTCATGGGCCTGGCGGACCAGGCCAACCCGTACGTGGAAGAACGCCGGCCCTGGGAGCTGAACAAAGACGCCGGCAAGGCGCGCGAGCTGCAAGATGTTTGCACTGTGGCGCTCAACCTGTTCCGGCAGATCATTGTTTACCTGGCCCCGGTGCTGCCGCGATTGGCCAAACAAGCGGGCGAGCTACTCAACGATCCAATCGTGCATTGGGACCAATCTCAAAAGCCGCTTGTTGGCACGCGCGTCAACAAGTTTTCGCACATGCTCCGCCGCATCGAAGAAAAGGATGTTATCGCCATGATTGAGGAAAGCAAGCCAGCCCCCGGTTCTGCCGGCGGTGAAACCAAATACAGCGACTCCGGCGGCGCCTTGGCCGCCGAGCCGCTCGCGCCCGAATGCACTATCGACCAGTTCGCGGCGGTCGACCTGCGCGTGGCCCGCGTGATTGCCGCCGAGGACGTGCCGGACGCGAAAAAGCTCCTCAAGCTCACGCTGAGCCTGGGCGGCGGCACGACGAAAACCGTGTTCGCCGGCATCAAGGAAGCGTATCGTCCGGAAACGCTCCTAGGCCGCCTGGTGATTTGCGTAGCGAACCTGGCTCCGCGCAAAATGAAGTTCGGCACGAGCGAAGGCATGGTCTGCGCCGCCGGTCCGGGCGGCAGCGATGTGTTTGTCATTACCGTTGACGAAGGCGCGGTGCCGGGCCAGCGCGTGCATTGAGCGGCGACTCCGCCTTACTTCGCGGCGCGAAAGCCGAATTCCAGTTTCTGACGATGGCCAATTCAACCGCTGGCTCAATCCGCGTGATCGACTCCCATACAGGTGGCGAGCCGACGCGCGTGGTCATCGACGGCGCGCCCGATTTGGGCGGCGGCAACATGGCGGCCCGCCGCGAGCGAATGCGTGAGTCCTGCGATTGGCTGCGCACGTCGCTCGTGACCGAGCCGCGCGGAAGCGAATGGATGGTCGGGGCAGTGCTGCAGAAGCCAGTGTCGCCTCATGCCGCGGCCGGAGTCATCTTTTTCAACAACGTGGGCTACCTCGGCATGTGCGGCCATGGCTTGATCGGCGTCGCCGCAACGCTGGCGTATTTGGAGAAAATTGAGCACGGGCGACATATTTTCGAAACGCCGGTCGGCGATGTCACCGTCGAGCTGCGCGAGGACGGCGCGGTCTCGTTTGAAAACGTGCCAAGTTTCCGGCGAGTCAAAGGGGCCAGCGTGATGCTGCCAGATGGCCGCGACGTGGTGGGCGACGTTGCCTGGGGCGGCAATTGGTTCTTCTTTACAAACACGGATCGGCAAATGACGCTTGACGATGTGCCGGAGCTCACCAGGTTCACGATGCAGATTCGCCGCGCGCTCGAACAAAGCGGCATTACGGGCAACGACGGCGCGACGATTGATCATATCGAGCTCGTTGGGCCGCCGGCCGATCCGGCGGTGGCCGATGCGCGCAACTTCGTGCTCTGCCCCGGCGGCGAGTATGACCGTTCGCCGTGCGGCACGGGCACGAGCGCCAAAGCGGCGTGCCTGGCCGCCGACGGAAAGCTTGCGCCCGGGCAGGTTTGGCGCCAGGAATCGATCGTGGGAAGCATTTTTGAGGCCTCCTATCGCCCAGTGGAGGGCGGCATCCTGCCGACGATCACCGGCCGGGCGTTTGTCAACGGCGACTTGCGGCTCGTGATTGACGCGCGCGACCCATTTCGCTTTGGAATTCCTGCTTCAACTTCCGGCTGAGCGACGTGGCCAAGAACAAGAGCGCAATCGTGATCGGCGGCGGCGTAATCGGTTGTGCCTCGGCCTACTATCTGAGGCAGCAAGGCTGGGACGTTCGAATCCTTGAGGCGAAGCAAATCGGCCGCGGCTGCTCGCACGGGAATTGCGGGTTCATTTGCCCGAGCCACGTGCTGCCTCTGGCGGTTCCGGGCGCTGTCTGGCCAGTGATGCGGCGGATGTTCCGGCGGGATTCGGCCATCTATGTGAAGCCGCGATGGGATCCGGCGCTTTGGCGCTGGTTCATGCGCTTCGCGCTTGGCTGCCGCGAAAGGCATGTCATGGGACGCGCCGCGGCAAGGCACGCCTTGTTAGCCTCCTCGATGAAACTCTATCGGCAGCTCATCGCGGACGAGCCACTTGATGTCGAGTGGGACAACCGCGGGCTGCTGCTGCTGTTCAAATCGCCGCATGAATTCGACGCGCATGAGCGGATAGCCGCTCTGCTGCGCAACGAGTTCGGGGTGGTCGCCGCACCGTACGACAGCAAGCAGCTTACTGCCCTGGAGCCCGCGCTGCGAAGTGGACCGGCGGGCGGGTGGCATTATCCGGGCGATGCGCACCTGCGGCCCGACCGGCTTATGGCGCAGATCGAATCGCTGTTGAAATCGCGCGGCGTAGACATCGCCGAAGGCGTCAAGGTAACGCGATTCAACCTTGAGAAAGGGCGCGCTCGATCCATCGACACGACAGCCGGCGCGATGAGCGCCGATCAATTCGTGCTGGCTACGGGGGCCGAGGCCTCGGCTTTCGCCAAGCAACTCGGCTGCCGCATTCCGATTCAGCCCGGCAAAGGTTACTCGATTACGATGCGGCGATCGGGCGCGGTGCCATCCATTCCGATCATTCTCGAAGAATTTCACGTGGCCGTTACTCCGTGGGCGTCGGGCCTTCGGATCGGCTCGACCATGGAATTTGTAGGCTACGACACGCAAATCAATCGGCGGCGGATCGATCTGTTTCAGCGAGCGGCCGCCGAGTACCTCGTTGATCCACCGAACGGACCGATCGAGGAAGAGTGGTGTGGCTGGCGGCCGATGACCTATGACGACCTGCCGTGCATCGGCCACTCGCCGGCCGCTGCCAATGTTGTGATTGCGGCAGGCCACGGGATGATCGGCATGGCCACTGCACCGGCGAGCGGCAAGCTGGCAGCCGAATTGATTTTGGGCGAGGCGCCGCACGTCGATCCGGCGCCTTATTCGCTGCGCCGCTTCATGCGCTGATCATAGACGACGGCTAATGGAAAGAATGGCAGCTTTATGAGAAGGCACTATGTGACGCGGCGAAAGTTGAGCAAGGCGATTGCGGCTAAAATCGTCAACGCGCCCGTCGCCGGCTCCGGGATGATCGTGAAAGCGAGTCCAGCGGGTCGAAAAAGCGACGGGCCGATAATCGTGGCTGCCCCGGTCCCTAGGTTAATCCGATAGAGACTGTAGCTAGTCATCGGGTCATTAACGAACCCAAGCCCAAACATCTCGCCATCGTCGGGATCAACAGCCATGTCGAGCGGCCGCACTTCTAAGTTGGCGATCTTGGTTGTCTGGCCCGTTGCTTTGTTTACCAATACCAAATCCGCGGGATAGGATCCAAATCGCGACACCCCAAATAGATAACCGTTTAGATCGAACGCTAATGCCTCGTCGACTCGAAGTGAGGTGGCTCCAATGCGCGTCGCTTGGCCATTGTCGGGGTCGATTCGGTAAAGCGAGTCGGATGACGTGGCGTAAAAATGGCCGGTGGTGGGATCAATCGCAAGTCCTTGGAGCTCAAGCGACTCATCTAGCGGCACATTTGAAAGCACGAGGCCCCGATGCGGATCAAACGACAACAGCCCGTCACCGTAGGGATCGGTGCTGGACAATGACCACACGACCGATGGATTTCGCAGCGGGTCGGATGCAAAATCGCGAACACCGGAGCGAGACATCTCGCCTGGGATTGTTCGGTAGGCAAGTACGCGCCCGGTGATCGGGTCGATTTGTCCGACACTCAAGGATGCGCCTAGACCCGAGTTCGCGCCCCAAAGCGCCGATGCGCCCAATGTCGGCTGCGAGTAGCCAGTGTAAAGCACAATTACCGACAGTATTGATAGAATCGGCCGTTGGATTCCTATTCGCATGTGTGCAATCCTGAAGAGCATACTCCTTCGAACAGTGTAACGGTTGAGTCGGCCGAATCAACGGTATTGGCGCCATGTTTGGATTATCCGCAATGTCGGCGGAGTCCGATCCTAATGCCCTCTCGAAATAAGCTGCAAGTTATCGGGCGGGGATTGATCGTGGCGGCCACC
>DASXWB010000162.1:0-2742 GCA_036503915.1 Lacipirellulaceae bacterium
TTGCAAACGCGCTTTTTGTGTCGGACGCATATTCAAACGCATGCGTCGACGTGCGCAGCCCCAAGAGCGGCTTGCCCGCATTGAGATGGTTCGCCAGATGCTGCATCTGGTGATCGGGCAATTCCCGCATGCGCAGGAACATAATGACAAGGTCCGCGTCGGCAATCCGCTCGAAGCCGGGAATGTTCGACTTGTTGTTCGGATCGATGGTGCCATCCTCCCGGTTGATCGCGAACAGCACCGTGCAGCGGAAGCCATGCCGCACGGCCAGGATCTTGCCCAGCATCGGCAGCGCTTCTTCCGAGCGATACTCCTCGTCGCCGCTCGCCAGCACGATGTGCTTGCCCGCGCCGGGACCATCACCGCCGGCGTACTCGACCCAATCTTTCGCGTTTGCTGAGAGACAACATGATTCAACGAATACCGCAATAACAACGACAAGTCGTTTCATATCGGCGCTCGCAGCGGCACTAAGGTTTCGCGGGTACACCAAGATTTAGTAGCAGGGCCTGCCCCGCCAGCCACACTACGTCGCCGATTATAAACACGCGCCCGCCAAAAACGCCATGAGCTACGGTAGCCGGTCGCCGAAGCGACCAGTCCGTAGCTCAAAGCTTTCACGCGTTGGTTGGGGCCCAGTTACCGGCTCCAAAACACCTCGACCGGCCCCACGCGCACCGATCGCTCACGCCCGTATTCGGAGTACCCGAAGCGCGGCGTACCGTAATATCGATACTCCGGCTGCGAGTAATACTCATAAACCGGCGGCTCCTCGTAGTAGACCTCGCCGCCATAGACGTCGCCGCGATACTCGTCCCGGTAAACCGGCTCGCGATAGTACCGGTCCTCTTGCGTGTACCGACGATCCTCCTGCGTGTACCGACGCGGCGGCGGCAGCGTCTCCTCGTATTGCCGCGGCACCGTCTCCTCATATTGCCAGTACCGCGTCTGCCGATTCCGCGGACGCCAATTGTTCGGCACAACCACGGACCGTTCCGGCACGACGACGGGTCGTTCCGGGACAATCACTGACCGTTCGGGCACGACGACGCGATGCGGCACAACGACCGCTCCGTCCTCGCGCGCCTCCTCAATCGCTTCCTCTCGATCCTCGAGCCACTCTTCGTATCGTTCTTGCTCCTCCTCGCGACGATCCTCCAGTTCCTCCTGGTAATCCTCCCATCGATCCTCCCAATCCTCATTTGCCCGCGCCGATGGCAGCCCCGCGGGCAGGAACATCAAAGCGCCGACAACAAAACTAATCGCGTTGTATTTGAGCGTATTCATAACCTTTGCCTCCGGTATGCTGCAATCGCCTAACCTGGCATCATTTTGACGACAAGGGAAATCAATCGGATACGGATTTTTAGCCCTGCATGCCCCGCGGTTAAATATGCAAACTCAGTGCCAACGCGGCCGCCCCATGACGACAATTCGACCGACGGCCACAGCGGAAGAGGGCCACCGAGCAGGGACAAATGTTTGAAACCGCTTTGTTGGTGCCGGATCGCAAAGAACCCGACGAAAACAGCAATTGACGGCGTAAAATGAAGGCGGGTTAAGGTGCCGGAAATCGACGTGCTAGAAGATCGCGGTTGGTAGCGACGATCCATTCAGCTCGCGAATGGCTCTCCCAAGCTGCGAAGATTCTGTCGCAGCTCAATGCGTTGCCAGGTATTCATCTTAAGCAGCGCGACGGTCGTCCGTCCGACAGCCGTTTCGCCCACGATATACACATCGTCCCATGAGAAATTGTCTGCCCATTGGTCGCGACGTGGATGAAATAACGGCACCAATAGACCAGTCTCGGGATCGAGGCCGGCTATGTTCGGACCCTTATGATGATTGCAGTACCCACAAGCCAGCGCGAGATTGTCCGCTTCGCTTGGCCCGCCATGTTGCTGCGCAACAATATGCTCTGTGTGAAAGCAAACATACCGCGATAACGCCTGCGGCAGCCGGCAATACTCACATATATCGCCCGCCCGACGGCGAACGAGCGAGCGCAACGCTTGATCCATCACGAAGATCTGCGTGATTGGGCACGGGCCTTGGCTTGTAGAACGGCGATTACATCAATCGCGTGGAGATAGCCGACGTACTCGTCTTGCTCTTCGGCCGTAAGTAGTCCTTCGTTGGCACGATCAGCCAAGTAGTCTATTCGCCGTTGTATGGACTCGTCAGCTCTCATGTCGGCCACCTTCGCTGCAACCTCGGGCGTTAAACAATCGGCGAATGGCTCAAGCAATCGATCCAGATTAATAGCGGCAGTGCTCATCGAAACCTCCTATCGGCGACATCGATATAGTATAACCTTGACGCCAGCAAAGTCGAATCGCACGCTGTGCCAAATTGCTCGGAATGCATGGACCATTGGAAAACCGGAGCGATGCACGACTGCGTTTTTCACCGAAGAATAGCGCGCGTGCAACGAGCAACAACACTGCGGATCGCATTCTTAAGCCAAATCCAGCATTGAGAGTGCCAGCCGATCACAAGCTCGAGCCATTCACGTCGATATTCCAGATCGTCTGGATCGGAACGACGCTGTACAGGCCGCGCGTAAAGACTTGCTCGATAAGCTCGTCGGCCTGCTGGATCGGTGTTTTCGTGACGAGCACAATGTCCGAGTCGTTGAGCCAGATGTCGTCGGCGGGCACCGGGCGGCGGCCGTACAGCGCGCCGCGGAGGTCGAGCATCGTGGCCATCAAGCGCCAATCCGGCCCGCGGCGGAACACCACG
>DASXWB010000163.1:0-3314 GCA_036503915.1 Lacipirellulaceae bacterium
CGCCAGACGATGTTCGCCGAATTTGAAAAGATCGCCCACGAGCTGGTGGAAGCCGGCGAGCCGCTCACCGTTGAACGCCTCAAAACCGAGTACGGCAAACTGCTGGCTGATTACTTCGGCCCCAACTTCATCATCGACGACGAGCTCAAGCTTGAATGCCTGCGAATCCCGCACTTCTACAACGCGTTCTACGTCTACAAGTACGCCACCGGCCTGTCGGCGGCCATCGCGCTGAGCGAGCGTGTACTTTCCGGTGGCAAACAGGAACTCGACGACTACCTGTCGTTCCTTAAAGGCGGCTGCTCGAAGTGGCCGCTCGAGCTGCTCAAAGACGCCGGCGTCGACATGACGAGTCCCGCACCCGTCGAAACGGCACTGGCTTACTTTGAGCGATTGGTCGCCGAATTGGACGAGCTACTATAACGCCATCTGTCGTCGCGCCATTGGCTATAATGAAAGAGCGCGGGCTCGATGCCGAACGGGACGCTGGGACGACTATGAGATTTAAGACGATGACGATTGTTCCGGCGCGAATCGCGATCGCGGCCTCATACGCCGAATGGATTTGGCCTGCTTCGAGCGTTGGGTTCTTTACTTCGCCCGCTTTCTGGGAGATTTTTCCGAACTGCTTCGGATATCGCGTCGCGGCCGCTCGGTCGGCCGCGCGACGAAGCTCGTCAGTATGAGCCCTGCGACCAGCCCGGCGCCAAGAACGGCGATCAGCGGCAGGGGCCCGCTCGTGAGGTCCCAATCTTCCAGGCCGTGCGTCAGGTTCGCGCCGAAGATCGCCGTCGCCGTCGCAATCGGGAAGAAGAACGCCACGAGCAGGTTCAGGCGGTGAGTTGCCACCGACATCTGGTAGCTGCTCTCCGCCTGCTGCTCGGCCTGCCAGGCAATAGCAAAATCGAGGCCATTCTTGGCGTCGTTGTGCAGAATGTCCGCCCGCCGCGTGAGATCGTATGCCGCATCCCGCGCCACGATGAGGTCCCGATCATCCGGCTGCGTCTCGCGCGCCTTTTGCAGCGTCTCGTACATGTTGCGAATCGCGCGAGCCAGTGGTTCCAAGCGGTCCAGCAGCTCGAAGTAATCGCGCGCGCCGCGCGCCGTGTCTTCATTTTCCTCCAGCTTTTCGATTGCGGCGCGGTACTCGTTGAGATGGTCATCGAGCTTCCCAACGCGCTCGCCCTTGGGCGCCGCCCGCCAAATGCCTTGCGGATCTCGCCAAAAGAACCGCCCGCGCCGGGCGACTTCGTCCGCGCTTGGCGGCGCGTGCAGCACGAGCACGATGTGCCCGTCGGCGTCCAACATGCGCTGCCGCCCGGCGGTAGTGCCCAATCGGGCGCGAAGTTTGGCCGGCACAGTCCAATCGGCCGGCAAGAGAGTCGTTTCGGGTTTCATAATTGCTCCTTGTTGCGCTTGTAATTCGCCGAACGCAGCATGCGGCTTGGCGGATTATTTCGACTTGCGCGAGCCAATCCTAACCGGCCGTTGGCGAATAACAAGACGCGCCAGGGGCTGGGTGGCACGCCCAGAAAGGGCGTGTTGAAACCGGTGTAAAATGAAACCACGCCCTTCGCTTCGCATAGGGGCGTGCCACCGATGCGCCTCACCGCGTAATCCAAAGAAACGGCGTACCCGCCTCGTCGACGCGAATCTGGCTGCCAAGCTTGGCCTGCGCGAGCACGCGGTCGATCACCCGCTTATAGATCGTCCGCGTGCGAGCCAATTGCACCTGAATCTTGGCCGGATCAATTCTGTGCTCGGCCAATGCGGCGTGATCGACGTAGATTGGCGTCTTCACGCGCTCGCCGATCGCGGCAAGAGTTTCCTCCAGCGTGAAGCCGGAGACTTCCGCATTGCGGTACTCGAAAAGTGACGGGGCCAGCTCACCAGGCGTTTCGTGAGGCTCCCAACCGATGGGCCAGAAGTTCACATCGTCGTCATCCGCTTTGCCCAGCGTGTTCTCGTTGATGGCCTCCGCAGGGACCGGCTCAATGCGATAGACGACCGGCTGGCCGCGCGATTTTTCCGGGCGCAGCGCAAGCCCGCTAGTTCGCAACAGAATCGCCAGTCCGGTGCCGGCCGTAAGGCCCTTGAGCTCGTCCGGGCAGGGCTCTGTGTCTCGAAGGGCCTGTGCGGCCTTCGCATCCAAAGCGAGCCGGGCTTTGAACTTCGCTTGCATCCGCTCCATTACATCGCGCGCCGGCTGGCCTTTGGTTGGAAACTCTATCGGTTGGGCAAGATCGGCGAGAACCGCTGTCATTTCCTTCTCGGCGAGCCCGAAGCGTCCGCGCGGCGCGGTTAGAGATTCGGCGCCATCCGCCGTAAGGCGCTCGAAGTAATCCTTGAGTTTCGCCCTGTCGCCGCGAGAGAAAGTGCCGCCGGGCAGCTGCAATTGGTGGCGGGAGGTGAGGATGCCAACCACATGGTAGCGCGGCCGCTCAGCCGTTCCGCGATTCTCAACCCGCGGCTCGTCGCCGGAGCGGATGCCACGGATTTGAACATTGTCGATTCCGACGGCAGTGAGTAGTTGCAGCCACTCGCGCGGCGCGGTAATTTGCACTCCGCGCTCGGTGGCCAACTCAAGCTCGATCGGCGCCGCGGCCATCACCACCGATGGCAACACCGCTAATATCGCGGCAACGACTCGCAGATTCGAATACATGTTGCAAGTATAGCATGATGCCGCGATTCACCCGCACAGATGTTAAAGCGGTTTCGATATAAAGACCACGGATCACACGGATGGGCACGCATGATTTTCGAAATTAAAACATGAGCCCCGTTGCGATATCCGTGACATCCGTGCAATCCGTGGTTAACTGATTTCGGTTGGCGTTCTCGACCAAGGAGACTCTTCATGCCTCGTCCCATCACTTTGTTCACCGGCCAGTGGGCCGACGTGCCGCTGGAAGACATGTGCCGCAAGGCAAGCGACTTCGGCTACCAGGGCCTGGAGCTGGCCACCTGGGGCGATCACTTCGAGGTGGACAAGGCGCTGTCGGATTCGAACTACGCGTCCGGCAAGCGTGACCTCTTGGACCGCTACGATCTCCAATGTCACGCCATCAGCGCGCACCTCGTGGGTCAGTGCGTGTGCGACCGGATCGACGAGCGGCACCGTTCGATTCTGCCGCCGTATGTTTGGGGCGATGGCGACCCGGGCGGCGTTAACCGCCGCGCGATTGAGGAGATGAAAAATGTCGCCCGCGCTGCCCAGCAGCTCGGTGTTGGCGTCGTGAACGGCTTCACGGGCTCGAGCATCTGGCACCTGTTGTACTCATTCCCGCCGGTGCCCGAATCGATGATCGAAG
>DASXWB010000164.1:0-2684 GCA_036503915.1 Lacipirellulaceae bacterium
CCAGCGCGAATAGGTAGCCGAAGCGCCAGTTCAACTCGGGCATATTCCACTTGGATATTCTCGTGTTGAAGTTCATTCCATAGATGCTGGCAATAAAACTTAGCGGCAGGAAAATCGTGGAGATCACCGTGAGCGTCTTCATGATCTCGTTCATGCGGTTGCTGATGGAGATAAGATAAAAGTCGCGCACGTCGCCGCTGATATCGCGGTACGACTCGACGAGGTCCAAAAGTTGCACGACGTGGTCGTAGCAGTCGCGCAGATAGACCCGGGTGGCATCTGTGATAAACGGCGTCGTTTCCGAGCGCAGCTCGCTCAGCGCGTCGCGCAGCGGCCAAACCGCCCGGCGCAGGACAAGCAGTTCGCTCTTCACCGTGTGCAATTCCAGGAAAGTCGCCTCGCGTTCGATTTCCTTCGCATCGTCGAGTTTGTCAAGATGATCGCCCACGTGCTCGACCACGGGGAAATAGGCGTCCACCGCCGCGTCGACGAGCCGGTATGCCAGGTAATCGGCCTTGACGCTCATGCGTGTCGTGCTCTGGGCGTGCCGCAAGCTGGCGCGGATTAGATTGAAATCGTCTCCCGGCCGTTCCTGAAACGTGACAACGTAGTTCTTGCCAAGCAGCAGGCTGAACTGCTCCGTGAGCTGAACGTTGCTGGGATCCGGAATCCGCATCACGCACAGCAGGTTCTGCTCGAACGTATCCACTTTTGCCCGCTGATGAACGTGCACCACGTCCTCCAGGGCGAGCGGATGCATATGGAATATTTCGGCCAGCGCCCGCAGTTTTTCTTCGCTGCCCAGGCCAACCACGTCGACCCATACGACGGGCCATCGGCCGAGGATCGCGTTCAGATCACCCGGCTTCTCGACATCCTGCTCGATGAAACGGTCCTTGTCGTAAGCCATCACGCGAATGGTCGTCGCGGGCGCATCGGGGGCGATGATGAGCGTGCCCGGCTTCGCGCCCGGCTTCGACCGGCGGCGACCCCGCATCTTGATCCAGCGCCTGCTGCGGCGGTTATTGGCCATGGCCGGGATTGTAGCATGGCGGCCGCCGTTGGCTAGGTTGGCTGGTACAAGAGTTGCACAGCGTTTATTGAGTCTTGCATTGGGAATGATCCTATCAGCCGGCACGCGCTAGCGTCCGGTTGGCGCTGCAACAATTCATAAACCGCGAGGCTAGCGCCCGGCGGCTAATGTCAATGCAAGACTCAATAGGTTGGTATTCTGTTTATCCATCGGTGCGAACCATTGCAATCGGCTTCATTGGAGGGTCATTCCAAGCACCACCTCCCCGGCCACCAATGTTGAAGGAGCCCACTACCATGGCACGCTGTGATGTTTGCGGAAACGAATATGACAAGTCATTCGAAGTCATCGCCGAAGGCGAAAGTCATACGTTCGACAGCTTCGAATGCGCCATTCATTTGCTCGCGCCGCGCTGCGCCCACTGCGACTGCCGCGTAATCGGCCACGGCGTCGAAGCGGACAACTCGATTTATTGCTGCGCCCACTGCGCCGAGATGAGTGGCGTCACCGGCCTCGAAGACCGCGTGTAATCGACGTATGCGTGGGAGGCGTCTCTGACGCCGATATCGTCGTATGCACAGTCCGGCAGGTGGCCATCGATGCCGGTCACCAAAGCGTACAAATCGTGGGCCGCTAACCATCTGCTTTCATGGACGGTGTGTTCCGCGCACGTCAGTGCAAAACGTTGCCGTGCGTCCGGTCCATCTAGTTCGGGGTAGTTAGGGCGGCATTCTACGACATCAAGCAACTGGGTATTCACCTTGATCCATCAGTTCGCGGCGCAGTCGCACACGCCGGCTGTCGTTCATGTCTAAGAGGCGAGCCGTTGCACGGCCGGCGGGTGAAATACCGATGATTCGACCAACGTGGATGGAGAAGCGCTCGCTCCATTTTTGTTGGCGTGGATGGAATAGTTCGACGATCGAGCCGGTGTCAGGATCACGACTCGCAAGGTTTGTTCCCTTCCGATGATTGCAACGGCTGCACGCCCAGGCGAGATTGGACGTATCATCCTCGCCGCCATGTTGCTTTGCGATGATGTGCTCCAGATGGAATGTTGAATACGGATCGGCCTGCTCTGGCAGGCGGCAATATTCGCAACAGCGGTGGGCGCGTCGACGGACTCGATTTCGCGCGTTGCGGTCCATGCGCTAGCCAGTGGAACGGGCGAGCAGCTTTCGAGCTTTGGCTTGCAGGAGCGCGATCACGTCGCCTTCATCGATGTACTCGCGGTATTCGGCATCCTCGTCCGGCGCGAGCATACCCTCATCTGCCTTGCGGCCGAGTTCTTCGATACGTTTGCGAAGGGATTCATCCGGACGCCAATTGACAATGCGCTGGGCGACCTCCGGAGTGAGGCAGCCGTTGACAGGATCCAAAAACTCGTCGAGTGAGCTAACGGTGGCCATATCAAGAATTTTACTATATTGACGACCGCAAGCAACGTCGTTGCCGCTGCAGCGGCACTGCCTTGTCAACGTAACGCCGTTCCGCAATGATTAGGGGTCACGCACCCCTAGCTCAACTGGATAGAGCATCGGACTACGAAACGCTTGTTCACTTCTCCGCGTTTTGCAAAACGTGTCTTGTTTTCCAGTCTCAAAGGCACTTTTGCGGCAAACTCGCGAACGCCAGTTTCGACGCCAAAGAT
>DASXWB010000165.1:0-5583 GCA_036503915.1 Lacipirellulaceae bacterium
GAAAACACGATTCCGCTGATGCAACTTCGCGAGGTCTCCAGGGTGTACGACCTCGGTCAGGTGAAGGTGGAAGCTCTGAAGCCGACCTCACTCGACATTGAGCGTGGCGAGTATGTGGCCCTGGTTGGCCCATCGGGTTCCGGCAAATCGACGTTGATGAACACCCTCGGATGCCTGGACCGTCCGACCAGCGGCAGCTATCTGCTCGATGGCGAAGAGATCGTTAGCATGTCTCGCGACGAGCGGGCTCGCATTCGGAATCGGCAGATTGGATTTGTCTTTCAAAACTTCAATCTGCTCAACCGGACTTCGGCACTGGAGAATGTCGAGGTGCCGCTCTTGTACGCAAAGAATGTCTCGGCTCGCGAGCGGCACAAACGGGCCGTCGAACAGCTGCAGCGTGTTGGATTGGGCGACCGGCTTGACCACCACACGAGTCAGCTATCCGGCGGCCAGCAACAACGCGTGGCAATTGCCCGGGCTTTGGTGAATCAGCCGTCGATCTTGCTAGCAGATGAACCCACCGGCAATCTCGATTCGCGAACCAGTCAGGAGGTGATCGCTCTGTTTCGTCAGCTGAACGCGGAACAAGGGATCACCGTAATCCTCGTCACTCACGATCAGGATGTCGCGCAAAACGCCAACCGCACGATCGTGCTTCGCGACGGTCAGGTCGTCGCCGACACGACCGACTTTTCGCAGGTCCTACAATCGTTACACACGCACGAACCCGTTCCATCCGCATGCGAAGATAAAACGGCATTTTCCGAATGATTGGCAACGGCGAGCGCCGGTCGTCGAAGTCAACCGATATGGGGATGCCGCGCACGGCCAGTTTGACGTTGCTAGCTGCGTTGGCGGCGATGATGCTGCCGGCTGTTGAGGCCGATGGGCAGTCGCTGTGGCATGCGCTTGTGCCGGAACAGCGGCGAATCCAGGTGCGGCATCCCAGCCAGTTGCCGCGCGCGCCGGTGCCGGAGACTCCTCCGCCGCCCACGGTGTCGAACCCGCGCCTCGACGTTGTTCCGAGCGATCTTCCGCTGGACGAGGCGATCCGCACCGCACTTGTGAATTCGGAAGTTGTGCGCGTGCTGGCCGGAGTGACGGCCGTTTCCAGCGGCCGAACGATCTACGACGCCGCCATCACGAACACCACGATCGACCAGGAGCGGGCGCGCTTCGATCCGACCGTCAGCGTTACTAATTCCTGGGATCGCACGGAAACTCCGATTGCTGACTTCGACCCGCTCGATCCCATGCAAACCATCATCGGCGGCACGCGTGTCGACGACTACGACATGCAGTTCGATCTGATGAAGACGACGGCCACGGGCGGAGAATTCAATTTCGGCGTGAGTGACATCACGACCCGCCGGCAGCCGGGCATATTTCCACTCAATCCCGAAAATCGCACGTCGCTCGACCTCAGCTATACGCAACCACTGCTGCAAGGCGGCGGCATCGCCGCCAACCTGGTGCCAATTGTCGTTGCGCGGATCGACACCGAGCGGTCGTATTTTCAATTCAAAGACAGCGTTCAGGACATGGTCCGCGGCGTGATCGAGGCCTATTGGACGCTCGTGTTCGCGCGCACCGACCTGTGGGCGCGGGAGCAGCAGGTAGCACAGGCTGAATTTGCCTTCAGCCAGGCAGAAGCGCGAGCAAGAGTTCAAGAAATCAGCGGGGCCGAGGCGGCGCAGACGCGGCTCGCCCTGGCAAACTTTCGCGCCGCGCTGGTGGCGGCCAGGGCAAACGTGCTTCAGCAGGAAGCGGCCCTGCGGAACATCCTTGGACTGCCGCTGCACGACCCGGTTCGCATTACGCCCATCTCGCCGCCATCCAGCGACCGGCTCGAGGTGGATTGGAACCTGGTCGTCAACCTTGCCGAAGAGTATCGGCCCGACATCATCGAGTTGAAGCTGATTCTGGAAGCCGACCAGCAACTCTTGCTGCAAGCGCGCAATCAGGCGTTGCCGCGAGTCGATGCGGTCTCGTTTTATCGCTGGAACGGGCTGGAAGGCACGATGCCCAACGGCGACCACATTTCTTCACCCCTAAGCCGCTCGACCGACTGGACGCTCGGCGTAAACTTTTCAGTGCCGCTCGGACTGCGGCAGGGCCGGGCCCAGATGCGGCAGCAAGAACTCCTTATTGCGCGCGATCGGGCCAATCTCGAGCAGGGCCTGCACAATGCCGTCTACTCGGTGGCGCTGAACGTCCGAAATCTCGACCAGTTTTATGAGCAGTATCTCGCGTTTCGCGAAACGAGGGATGCGGCGCACGAGAACCTGACCGCCCAGATGGGCCGGTATCGGCTCGGCGTCAACCCGTACATCAACGTCCTGCAGGCGATCGTCGATTGGGGAAACGCCGTCAGCTCCGAGGCCCAGGCGCTGACCCAATACAACACAGAGCTTGCCAGACTGCAGCGCGAAACGGGCACGATTCTGGAAACCCACGGCATTCGATTCTTCGAAGAACGCTACGGTTCGATCGGACCTCTGGGTCGATTGTTCCCTGATGCTTGCTATCCGAGCGCGATGCGCCCGACCGAAAACGACGCGGTCTATCCGACCGCGAATGAGCCCGCTGAGGATTTCTTCGAACTCGAGGACCCGCTTCAACAACTCCGCGAGCGGCGGCCAATCGACGTCGAAGAGCTGCCCCCGCTGCGGCTGCCGCCAGTGCCAGAGTCTAGCATTCCGGGCACTATTCCATTGCCGGCAACGCCGCCCCAATAGAGATCGCTACGGATTAACACGGCCTGCCGGACCGCCTATTCATAGCGCAGGGCTTCGATCGGATCCAACCGGCTCGCGCGCCTGGCCGGATAGAAGCCAAAGAAGATCCCGACGGCGGCCGCAAACAACATCGCCACGACCGCGGCTTGGAAGGAAACCACGACTGGCCACTCAGTGCCGTTCGAAAACGAGTTGATCGCTTTGGTGATGCCAACCGACGCGGCTATTCCCAAAAGGACGCCGACGAGGCCGCCAATCGACGAGAGCATCACCGATTCGACAAGGAACTGCCGCATGATGTCCTTGCCGCGAGCTCCCACGGCCATGCGAATTCCGATTTCCCGAGTCCGCTCCGTAACCGACACGAGCATGATGTTCATCACGCCGACGCCACCCACCAGCAGCGAAATCGCGGCGATTGCCGAGAGCAAAAGCGTCATCGTCCCCGTGATGATGCCGAGTACGTTGGCAATCTCGGTCGTATTGTTGATTTGATAGTCCGGCTCACTTCCCGGCACGATGCGGTGGCGCTCGTAGAGCAATTGGTCGATTTCATAGGCGGCCTGCGCCATCTGATCGGTGCGGCGGGCGGACACGAAGATGGCGTCGACCGAATTGAAATTCGACCCTTGCAGCCGTTTGCGCACCGTCGTGAAGGGCATCAAAAGAATGTTGTCCTGATCTTGTCCGACGAGATTGGCTCCCTTGGCTACTAGAACACCAATCACCCGAAATGGGATATTTTTCACGCGGATTGTCTGACCGATCGGGTTGGTGGTCTGGAACAATTTCACTACCAGGGTTTGTCCGATAACGCAGACCTTATCCGCCGAGCTGATCTCGCGGCCGGTAAAGAAATTGCCGCTCCGCAGTTGCCAGTTGCGAACCGTCAAGTAATCGGGCCCGACGCCCAGCATCTCGTCCGGATTCCAGTTGACATTCCCGTAGATGACGTGGCCGGATGTCCAGACGAATGGCGATGCAGCCAGAACGGAGGGGCATTCCTCGCCGATCGCCGTCGCATCCTCCGCCGTCAGTGCCGGATTTCCCGACTGCCGGACACCGCGGTCCTGCCGGGTTCCGGGGAACACGATCAACACATTCGTGCCCAGCGCTTGGAACTGACCCTGGACCAGCGCTCCGGCGCTCTGGCCGACCGAAACCATCGTCGTCACGGCGGCAATTCCAATCACCACCCCTAACACGGTGAGCCCGGCACGCATCTTGTTCTTCGCCAGGGCGCGAAGGGCAATCCGCATCGTTACAAAGACGTTCATGCTGGATGCCGGTGCTTTCGCGTTGGTCCCAGAACCGGTTGCAAGACGCCGGAAAACATCATCGCCGTCGCCGTCATACTACAGCACAGACTCCGAATCGAAATCAAACCGCCAAGGACGCCAAGAACGCCAGAATAACCATGATATGGGATGGCGCTAAATTGTTCGCAATTGCCTCAGTTTAGATTTCAACACCAAAGGGTATTTACCCTTATTTTTCTTGGCGTTCTCGGCGTCCTTGGCGGTTCAAGTCTGCGCTGTAGTAATTATTTGCTGAATTCGGGCGGCTTGATGCCGATCACGAGCACATCGCCTTCCGATAGTTCGCCAGATACAAGCTCGCTATGCTTGAGGTCGGTCAGCCCGGTGACGACAGGAACTGCCCGCAGGAATTGACCGTTCTCCACCCATACGTGCCGGCGGTTCTCCTTCTCCAACGCGGCCGCTCGATCTTCGACGGATTGATGCGTGACCGCAATGTCGGGTTCGTCGCTATCGAGCTTGCCCAGCAGGATATCGCGATCCTCTGGACGCACCTGCTTGGCATCTGGATAAAACCGTAATGCCGAATTGGGAACGCACAATACGTCCTTGCGTTCATCGACTTGAAACGAAAGTCTGGCCGTCATGCCCGGCAACAGCTTCAGGTCGGGGTTGGCCGCCGCGACAACGACCGGATACGTGACGACGTTCTCCGTCGTGGTCGAATTCTTTCGGATCTGTTCAATCTCGCCGTAAAACACCTCGCCGCGGTAAGCGTCGACGCGAAACTCAACCGGCAGTCCGCGCTCTTGAGACTCCATAATAAAGCCGATGTCGGCTTCGTCGACCGACGCAAAAACGTGCATCTTCTTTTCCATGTCCGGTGCGACGATGAACAACTCCGGCGTCTGGAATTGGGCCGCCAGCGTCTGCCCGCGATCGATCTTGCGGTCGATTACGATTCCGTCGACCGGCGAGAGAATCTTCGTGTATTCAAAGTTTGCCTTGGCATTCGCGAGTGCTCCTTCCGCTTCGTCAACGGCGGCTTCGGCCAACTTCAGTTGCGCTTCGAGAGCTAATCGGTTGAAGTGGAGCGCGTCCATCTCCTTGCCGGAGATAAAGTTTTCATCTTCCTCGCGCAGGGCTATCGCGCGCTGTTCATCCCGTTTGGCTTGCTGCAGGAGTGCCTTGGCACGATCGACCTCCGCCTTACGAGTGGCCAGCATGGCTTGATTCTGGTCGACGTTTGCCTGGTACAGGCGCGGATCGATGCGGGCCAGCAAGTCGCCCTTTTTCACGACCTGATTAAAATCGGCATGGAGCTCCGTGATCGGCCCGGAGACAAACGAGCCGATGGAGACTTTAAGAACCGGCTGGATTGTTCCAATGGATGTTACGTCGGCAACGATGCGACCACGGGCTACTTTCGCGGTGCGCCACTGAGTGTGATTCCGCCGGCTGAAGTAGTTGCTGGCCGGTCCATAGGCGGCGGCTCCGACGCACGCAATGATAATAACTCCAATCAGAAACCTGAGCATGAGTTTCATCGTGTGGATCGATAATGCAGGTTTCGATTTCGTTCA
>DASXWB010000166.1:0-2255 GCA_036503915.1 Lacipirellulaceae bacterium
GCAGTCCTTGGCGGCGAAATCGATGCGGCCCAGAACATCGTGTACTAACGCGCCGAGCCGGAGTGGATCGATTTTAGCCTCCGGCGGAGGCAAAGCTGAGAACTCATCGTCACCAGGCACGTGGCCATTGGTACGCACGAGCTGCCCGGTGAGCCGCGAGAAGGAAAACTGCCGGCGCGCAGCGCGGTCGACAGGAATCGCGTCAACGTGGGGGATGATGCACTTGCCACTGGCGGCCAGCTGCTGTGCTGCTTCAAGCATCTTCAAGATGTCCGGCCCGCGCGATTTGCTAGTCGGCTTTTCATCGGACTGCGGCTCGATCGTAACTCGCACGCATGGCGTTTCGTAATCTTTGGGCAGGCGCGCGATAAGGTCGCCTGAGTCCAGTTCGAATCGCTCGCCGATGAGCTTCATCCAATCGCTTTTCGGCTTGTCGACATCTGCCAGGCTGCTGGAGAGGATTAAATAGTCGGCCGCGCGCGTGCAGGCGACGTAGAGCAGGCGTTTGCGCTCTTCCAGCTCTTCGGCGCGATCGTGCGCGGAGAAAAGCGTCATACCCGTCGACGCTTTTTCGTTTTCGTCATCAGACGGCTGCGATACGAGCGGGCCCAGCTCGGGATGCAGCGCGGCGCAGGGCGAGCGGATGTTCGCCGGCCGGTCCAAATCTGGCACGACCACCAGCGGAAACTCCAAACCCTTGGCGTGATGGATCGTCATCAGGCGAATGATGTCGGCGGCTTCCGGGAGCGTGGCGGCGAGCGCTTCTTTTGGCTCGCGCGCGATGAACTGGGCGAGCTGCGTGATGAAGTCGCCGAGGTCCATGCCGCTGGCGTCGGCCGCGCGGGCCCGCTCGATGAGCTTGTGCAGATTGGCCAGCTTGCGTTCGCCCAGGAATTCGGCGAGCAGCACGGCGTCGTAGCCGGTGCGTTCGAGTGCTTCGCCGAGCAGCGTGGCGATCGGCACGCGGTCTTTTATGTCGCGGAGCGCGCGGATCGTTTCGGCCGCGGCGGCCGCTTTGGCACGCTCTTCGGCGGAAAGCTGGCGCGGCAGCCGCTCGCCCAACAAGCCCGCATTGAGGCTTCCGGCGCAGTCGACCAGCCAGAACAGCGTTTCATCGGTGAGCGAGAAGAACGGGCTGCGCAGCACGCCGGCCAGGCTCAGCTCGTCGGCCGAGCTGGCGACCGCGCGCAGCAGGTTGAGCACGTCGTAGATTTCCTGCTGAGCGTAGAAGGCATGGCCGCCGACGAGGTAGTAATCGAGCTCCTGCTCGCGCAGAGCCTCCTCGTAAATGTGCACGTCGCTCAAGGCGCGGAACAAGATGGCGATGTCACCAGGTCTGGCGGCGCGCGGCTGGCCGGTTTTTTCGTCGACGATCGGGCGCTCACTCGAGTCAGGATCCAAAAGCGATGCCAGGCGGCGAGCGAGGGCTCGTGCTTCCTGCCGACGCGCCTTTTGGGCTTCGCCCCTCACGTTGCTGTGCTTGTTCGGTGCGATGGTCCACAGGAATTCGACAGCCGTTGGGTCGGTGATCTGCGGGCGATTGGGGCGGAGTGGTACGTAGGTTTCCCCGGTACTTACCCCCTCCCCGGCCCTCCCCGCAGGGGGGAGGGAGTCGGACTTTTGATTTCTAAGGGGGAGGGAGTCGGAAGTGCGGTACGACAGGGGAAGGGAGTTCGTGAAGGCGTCGCAGAATAGCGCGTTGATGAAATGCAGGATGGCCGGCTGGCTGCGGAAGTTCATGTTCAGCGGCAGGCGGCCGCGCTCGTCGACCCGGGCTCGCAAATCGCGAAACACCTTGGGGGCGGCGCCGCGGAAACGGTAAATCGACTGTTTGAAGTCGCCAACGAAAAACAGCCGGCCGGCGTCGAAGCCAGGACCACAGAGCGCTTTCACGAGATCGACTTGCAGCTGGTCGGTGTCTTGAAACTCGTCGACGAGCAAGAGGTGCAAGTCCTTGGAAAAGCGCTCGCGAATTGCGGCGTGCTCGAGACTGCTTACCAGCGCGAATGTCCGCGAAAGCAGGTCGTCGAAATCGAGCCTGCCGAGGGCGGCTTTGCGCTCGTCGTAGGCCTTGACGACTTTCGCCGTCAGCCGCAGCAAGGCCAGCCCCCGCTCGGCCGCTTCGCGGGCGACTTCCTCATCGAATGGACGCGGCCGATGCCCGTCGACAGACGCGCGCAGTGCGGCGCACGCGTCGCGATATTGATTGAACACCTCACTTGCCAGCCAATCTTTCGCGGAACAGATTCCTTGAA
>DASXWB010000167.1:0-1997 GCA_036503915.1 Lacipirellulaceae bacterium
CAAACAACTCATGCACCTCCTTGCCCAGCTCGGCTTGAATCGTCTGGCAAACGACGCGCGGGTCGTCGCAGGCCACGCTTGTCTGCAGCTTCTGCAGCTCGCGCGCCAGCGGCATGCCGACCTGGTCGGGCCGCGTGCTGAGAATCTGCCCGAGCTTGATGAACGTGGGGCCAAGCTCCTCGATCGCCAGCCGGATGCGCGTTTCGCGGCTCAGGTGCGCGAGCGCTTCGCCGTCGCGATTTTTGAGGAAGCCTTTAACGAGCGGCACATCGAACCGGCTGATCCACCCCGCCAGGCCGTACTTGCTGAGGATCGTGAGAATCTCGCCCCAGCGATTGGCGTTGCGATAGACGTGCGGGATGGAGGTGATTTTCATAATGTCCTGTTCGCGCGCGGGCCGTGCGAACGAGTACGACTGTGAAATAGCCGCGGTGCTACGCACCGCGGACCGCGATGCGCGGCTATTACCCCTTTATTGTCCGCAGAGACGCATGACGTTGCAATCACGGCGCGGGCACCAGCCGGCCGGCGTCGAGTTCCATGCGTTTTTCCAGTGCGGCGGCGAGCGCCGAGCTGTGCGTCGCCACGATGAGAATCGTGTTGCGCTCGCGTTGAAGCTCCAGGAGCAGCTCGGTGATAGAACGGGCTGTGGTGCGATCGAGATTGCCGGTGGGCTCGTCGGCCAGCACGAGCAGCGGCTCGCGCACCAGCGAGCGGGCGATGGCCACGCGCTGGCGTTCGCCGCCGGAAAGCTCGGCCGGCCGGTGCGTCAGCCGCTCGGCCAAACCCACGCGCCGGAGCAAGTCGGTCGCGCGCTCTTGGTCGGAGGCCGTGGCGGCGCCGTCGGCGAGAAACGGTACCAGCACGTTTTCCAGCACGGTGCACTGCGGAAGCAGGTGATGGTCTTGAAAAACAAATCCGACCTGGCGGCCACGAAACCTGGCCAGCGCGGCATCGTCGAGTGAATACGGATCTTGCCCAGCGAGGCGTACGGTTCCCGATGTGGGCGGCTCGAGTGTGCCGAGAATCGATAGCAGGGTGCTTTTGCCGGACCCGCTGGGGCCGAGGATCGCGAGGTTCTCGCCTCGCCGCAGTATGAACGACACGCCCGAAAGCACGCGCAGCGGCTCGCGCGGCGTGGGATATTCCTTGACGATGTTTTCGGCGACAAGCTCAGCGTCCGCGGGCGAGTTAGCCATACGAGCAATGATTCAGAATTAAATCGCCAAAGTCGCCAAGGCGCAAAGAATCCCGATCGACGACATCGATTCTCGTCAACCCCGCGATTATGGTCGATACGCGTTTTGCACGTGTCATTCTCCGTGTCCTTGGCGTCCTTGGCAGTTCGTCCACGATCGCTAGTTACGTCGTGCCTAAGCCATCGCGCGAAGCTTATCGGCGAGGGGGCTTGGAATGGGAATCGACACTGGCGCTTCGCCGTGCGGCACGCGGCAGCAAACGCTCGTCATCTGGCCGCTAGCCACATCGCGGCCGTGCTGCGAGAACTGGAAGCCGTACGTGATGCTCTTGTTCCCCACGCGGTGCACGGTGACGTCGATCTCCAAAACGTCTTCGCATTTCGCCGGCGAATGGAACTCGCAGGACGCGGCCACGCGCGGGAAGCTCACCACGTCGTTATCGATCACCGAGTAAACGCTGAAGCCCAGGCTGCGCAGCAGCTCGTGCTCGGCCGCCTCCATGTAGCGGAAGAACGCGGAGAAATGCATGATCCCGGCCATGTCGGTGTCCGAGAACTCGACGAACCGGGAGGTGTGGAAGGAAGCGGGCATGGGGGAGATGTTAGATGTGTGATGTGAGATAGTAGATGTCAGAATCTCGCTTCAGACATCTTAAATCGAACATCTTACATCTCACATTCCGTCAGTCGCCCACGTACGGCAGGAGAGCCATGAAGCGGGCGCGCTTGATTGCCTTGGCGACCGCGTGCTGGCTGGCGGCATGGCAACCGGTCTTGCGCCGGCTGACGATGCGGCCGT
>DASXWB010000168.1:0-2465 GCA_036503915.1 Lacipirellulaceae bacterium
GCGAGGCTGGCGCTTCGCTGGAAATTGTGCGCCAGCTGCACGACGAAGTGCCGATGCTGGGCGTATGCCTTGGCCACCAGGTGATCGCTGAGGCGCTCGGAGCGCAGATTGTGCGGGCTGCACTTCCCGTGCATGGCCACGCGTCGCAAGTTACGCATGATGGAAGTGGAGTGTTTGAGGGCGTTCCCTCGCCGCTGGCCGTCGGCCGTTATCACTCGCTCGTCGTGGAACCTGAATCGCTTCCTCGCAGCCTTCGAGCAACCGCTTGGACTGCCGATCGCGCCCTGATGGGGTTTCAACACAAGCATTTGCCCGTGTTCGGCGTGCAGTTTCACCCTGAATCAATTCTTACAGAGCACGGCTACGACCTGCTGGCCAATTTCTTGCGTATAGCTGGCATCGAAGTCGGCGAATCACCAGAAACCTTGGCAAAAGATGAGCTGGCCCAACCTCGCCAAGTGCACCGGCCGATGCCTCCCCGTCCCGTTACGTTTTAGAATCGTCGCGCATGTCCGACAACGTAAACTGTTCCGGTCCGACGCTGCCAGACGGCAAACTGCTCGAGGGAGTGGTCACAACGCTTAATTCCGACGGCTCGCCACATATCGCGCCCATGGGGCCAATCGTGGGCCGCAACTTCGAGCGTCTATTGCTACGACCGTTTCGCACGTCGGTGACCTATCAAAACCTGAAGCGCATGGGGCAGGGCGTACTTCACGTGACGGACGACGTGGAGTTGATTGCGCATACGGCCGTGGGGCGGCTGGAATCTTTGCCGCAACTGCGTCCGGCTGACGCCGTAGAAGGTGTGATCATTACAGATGCCTGCCGGTGGTATGCCTTTCGCGTCGAATCGCTCGACGACCGCGAGGAGCGCACCGCGATTGTTGCTCGTGTCGTGGATCGAGGGCATCTGCGCGACTTCTTTGGGTTCAATCGCGCCAAACACGCGGTCATTGAAGCGGCTATCCTCGCCACGCGAATCGGGCTCCTCGACCGGCAAATGATTCTGGACGAGTTCGAGCGGCTGGCCTCGCCGGTGGCAAAAACGGGCGGCGTCGAGGAACGGCGCGCGTTTGAGTTTCTGCGGCAGCACGTGCACGAGATACTGCAATGAGCGACGCCGTCTATGTTCGTGCGCCGTGCCGGCTGCATTTCGGCATGTTCAGTTTCGGCCATTCCGACCAGCGGAAGTTCGGCGGCATGGGCATGATGATCGATCCGCCAGCGGTCGAAGTGGAAATCAAGCCGGCCGCTCGCTTTCGAGTAAGCGGTGCGCTGGCGGACCGGGCGCAGCGGTTTGCCGAGTCGGCCGCCTCGGCCTGGCAACTTCCAAGTTTGCCGCGTTGTCAGATCGACGTTCGAGCGCCAAGCGATCATGTCGGACTTGGAGTTGGTACGCAGCTGGGTTTGGCGATTGCCGTCGGACTGCGTCGATGGGTGCAGCTGCCGGGGCTTTCAATCGAGCAGCTCGCCACTGCAGTCGGCCGCGCCAAACGCTCTGCGGTTGGAACGTATGGGTTTCAACTTGGCGGGCTCATCGTCGATGCCGGCTTCGTAGGATCGGCACTGCCCACCACATCACTGCGTCGAACAGTAACTCCGGCGATGGGGGGCGATGTCCACCCTACGCGCCTTAGACGGCGTCTGGACATCCCAAATGAGTGGCGAATACTTCTTGTTCGGCCGGAAAACCAGCGCGGCTTCGCCGGTGCTATGGAAACCGAGGCCTTTGCGCGCTTGCCGTCAGTACCAGAACACGTCACACGAGAACTGTGGCGAATTACCGACGAAGAAATACTGCCCGCTGCCGAGCGCGCCGAATGCCAAGGGTTTGGCGATGCAGTGTATCGGTTCGGCCGCCTGGCCGGCGAATGCTTCGCAGCAGTCCAAGGCGGGCCGTTCGCGAGTGCGGAAATTGCCCGGCTGGTTGATGCGATCCGCGATCGTGGAGTTCTCGGCGTGGGTCAGTCGTCGTGGGGACCGACGGTGTTTGCAATCTGCTGTTCACAAGTCGAAGCGGATGCTCTCTCAGAATGGCTCCGCGATTTGCTGGCACCGGGGAAGCACGAGATTACGATATCAAATCCGAATAACGATGGCGCGGTCATCCGTTGAGCACAGCTTCGTACTGCGCGATTAATCGCTGAGCCGCCGCGCGAATATCGAACGCTTCCTCGGCCCTGCGGCGTGCCGCGCGGGCGAGGGACTGCCGGCGCGGCTCATTTTCCAGAAGAGCGAGCGTGGCTTCGGCCAGCGCTCGCTCGTCATCGGGCGGAACGAGGATCGCGCTGTCCAACTCAGCTGGAAATATCTCGCGCGTGCCGCCGACGTCCGTCGCCACGACGGCAACGCCGCTGGCCGCCGCTTCCAGCAACACTCGCCCAAGCGGCTCCTGGCGAGCTGCGTGCACCAAGATAGTGCATTCATTGAGGACTTGCGGCACGTCGTTGCGGCTGCCCAGG
>DASXWB010000169.1:0-2760 GCA_036503915.1 Lacipirellulaceae bacterium
CTTCGACTTCGCGGGACATCGAAAGCGAGTTATCGAGCACAAGAATCACTTCGCGATCCGTCGAGTTACCAAGCCAACTGCTGCGGACCATTGGCCGCGCAAGCGCGAGCACCAACGCCGCCACTGCCGCCAGTCGCAGCGCCATCAAGAGCAGCTCCTCAAGACGCTCCATGCGACGGCCTTTCGTGACGGCGGCAGCCAGAAACTGCATTGCCCCCCACAAGATCACATCCCGCTGCCGGCCGCGATATAGATGGATCGCCACCGGCACCGCGACCAGCGGCAATGCGATCAAAAATGCAGCGTTGAGGAAGCTCATATATGTAGCAGGCACACTCCGTGTGCCGTCCGCTGAATCGGCGCGCAGGCCGCCTTAGCTATTTGGTTACGGCACGCGGAGCGTGCCTACTACTATGCTCGCACCGCGACGCGCGTCGGGTTCCTCATCGCGGCTCGGCGGCGCAAGTGATACGCCAAGACCTCGCCCAAATCGTCTCCCGTCGATAACGTCATCAAATCCACACCGATATCGTGCATGGCACCGCGCAGCTGATCCATGAACGCTTGGAATTCTTTGAGGTACGCTTTCCGAACCGTGTTCGGATTGACTTGCATCCGGCGGTGCAACTCGAGGTCCTGAAAAAACGCCTCGCGCCGAAATGGAAAGGTCAGTTCCTCGGGCGCCAAAATTTGCACGACGAGCACGTCGTGGCCCCGGAACTGGTACTGTTCGAGCGCGTGTTTCATCGCCGGCACATCGCCGAAACAATCGGAAAGCAAAATCACCATGCCGCGCCGTTTAAGCCGGCCCGTCAGTTCGCTCAGAACTTTGGAAATCGTCGAGGGCCCCGCCGGCTGCGCAGAGCCTAATAAATCCAGCAGCCGAGCCAGGTGGCTCGAGCGCGGCTGCGGCTTGATGTAGTCGAGTACACTGTCTCCCACAAGCGCGAGGCCCACCGAATCGCGCTGGCGCAGCAGCAAATGCGCCAAGCTGGCTGCCGCCATCTGCGCATAGCGCCATTTGCTCACGGTCGACAGGCCGAAATTCATCGACCCGCTGGTGTCCACGATCAAAAGCGCCTGCAGGTTCGTTTCGTCATCGTAGCGCTTGACATAATAGCGGTCGCTGCGGGCATAGTGTCGCCAATCCAGCAGCCGGATGTCATCGCCCCGCGCATAGGGCCGGAACTCGGCAAAGTCGGTGCAGCCGCCTTTATGTGTGGAGCGATGCTTGCCGGACAGAAATCCATCGACCACGTTTGCCGCGATGAGATCCAGATGCCCAAGCTTCGAAAGCAGCTGAGGGTCGAAAAACGGAATGCTCGGCGGTTTGGCGGGCGATTTTTCCAGAACAATGGCGGGTGAAACCGCGGCCGGAGTATCGGAATCGCTCGCCGTCCGGCTGCGCAATCGGTCGACGAATTTGTTGACCCGGTTCTGGCTCACCGCATTTCGCCCATACAGCAATTGCAACCGCCAAGGGCGCCAAGGACGCAAAGAAGGGATCAATTTTCAAAATATTCTTAGCCGTCCTTGGCGTTCTTGGCGGTTGCTTTCCTGCCGCCTTCATTCGTAAGATTAGCGCAGCACGGCTCGGTGGCGCTCCACGAGCGTCTTGACGATTGCGTCGGTGTCGAGCCCGGCCGCTTCGGCATTGAATGTGGGAATAATCCGGTGCCGCAGCACGGGCGGGGCCACCGCGCAAATGTCGTCGGTCGTGACGTGACACCGCTTGTGCAAGAGGGCGCGGGCCTTGCCGGCCAAGAGCAGGGCGATGCTTGCCCGGGGGCCCGCGCCGTACTGGACCTTGTCGCGCAGCTCTGCCGGCAGCTTGCCTTCTTCCGGCCGGGTCATGCGCGCTAAATCGATCGCCGCCTCGTAAACGTGATCGGCCACGATCACCTTGGGCACGATCGATTGCATTTCCAGGAGCGTTTGCACGTCGATCACGTGCTCAATGTCGTGCGAGTAATCCGTCGTCTGCCGGCGGCAGATTTCCCATTCGTCTTCGCGGCTGGGATAGTGCACTTTGATCTTCATCAGGAAGCGGTCGAGCTGCGCCTCGGGCAGCGGGTAGGTGCCTTCCACCTCGATTGGGTTCTGCGTCGCCAGCACAAAGAATGGCTCGGGCAGCGGATAGGTATGGCCGCCGACCGATAGCTGCCGCTCTTCCATGGCCTCCAGCAGCGCGCTTTGCGTTTTGGGCGGCGTGCGGTTGATTTCATCGGCGAGGATCAGGTTCGCAAACAGCGGACCCTTCAGAAAGCGGAACACGCGCTTTCCGGTCGTATGATCCTCCTCCAGCACGTCGCCGCCCGTGATGTCGCCCGGCATTAAATCGGGAGTGAACTGGATGCGCACGAAGGACAAGTCCATGAGCCGCGCTAGCTGCGAGATGAGCAGCGTCTTGGCCAGCCCCGGCATGCCCTGCAGAATGCAATGCCCCCGGCAAAGGATGCCAATCATGAGCTGCTCGGTGACGTCCTTCATGCCCACGATCGTGCCCGAAAGCTCCGCGCACATTTGCTGGTACTTGCCGTGCACGTGCTCGACCACGCGGGCGACCTCCTCGCTGGTCGAATCCCGGCTCAAAAGTTGCTCATTCGTCGTGGACATGCTCATCTGGGGCTCCGGCTGGGCGGATATACGCAGCTCGCGCGTAGTTCGTTCGTCTCAAAAAGATATTGGCATCAATTTCGGTCAATCGGCAGTCATTATCTCACGCAAAGGCGCTAAGGCGTACAGGAATCCAACGTGAAC
>DASXWB010000170.1:0-2717 GCA_036503915.1 Lacipirellulaceae bacterium
CAGGTCGTAAGCCTTGGCCCGGCACTTGCCCGGATCCGATTCCAGCAGCCCAAAATCCTGATTGCGCGGCGACGTGAATTGATGGTGCATCGCCACCCAGCGTCCTTCTTCATCATCCCAATCGAACATGGGAAACTCGACGACCCAGGAAAAGTGCATAGCGCGCGGATCGTACAGCTTCATTTCGGCACCGAGCTTCGTGCGCAGGGCGTGCAGCGCTTTGCAGGTGGCCTTCCACTGATCGGCGACAAACAAGAGCAGGTCGCCCGGCTCCGCCTCCATGCGCTCGCCAAATCGCTTAAGCAGTTCAGGAGTGAAATTCTTGGCAATCGTCGACGACAGCGTGCCGTCCGGCTCAACGCGGAACCAGGCGAGCCCCTTCGCACCGAACTGGCCGACGTACTCGGTGAGCGCGTCGATTCCGCGCCGCGAATAGTGATCGAGTCCCTTCTTCGCGTTGATCCCGCGCACGCGTCCGCTTCCGGCGGCTACGCTGGAAAACACCCGGAAGTCACTCTTCGCGGCCAAGTCGGTGCAGTCAACTAGTTCCAACCCGAAGCGCAGGTCCGGTGCATCGTGACCGAAACGCTCCATAGCCTCGTCGTACGTCATCCGCGGCAGCGGCAGCCTCACATCCAAGCCAAGCTCTTTCTTGGCGAGCCGTTGCACGAGGCCGTCGATCATCGAAATAATGTCCTCGGCCTCGACGAACGACATTTCAAGATCCAGCTGCGTGAACTCCGGTTGGCGGTCGGCACGCAAGTCTTCGTCGCGGAAACAGCGAGCCACCTGCACGTAGCGGTCGTAACCCGCCATCATGAGAATCTGCTTGTAGAGCTGCGGCGATTGAGGCAAGGCGTAGAATGAACCCTGGCTGACGCGGCTGGGCACGAGGTAATCGCGCGCCCCTTCTGGCGTACTGCGGCCCAACACGGGCGTCTCCACATCGATAAAATCGTGCTCCGCGAAATAGTCGCGCATGCCCTTCACAATGCGGTCACGAAGCATGAGCGTCCGCTGCATCGCCGGCCGACGCAGATCGAGGTAGCGATGCTCCAGGCGCAGCTCCTCATTGGGCAACTCTTGAATGCTCGCGCCGGGCGACACGGGCGGCGTGAGGCTCTTGTTCAGCAACTGGAAACCAATGACACGCAGTTCGATTTCGCCGGTGGCCAGCTTGGAGTTCGCCATGCCGGCGGGCCGCTCCGCAACGCGGCCGGCGACTTGTATGACGTACTCAGCCCGCAGAGACTTGCTTTGCTCAATGATGGGCGGGGGTGTGTCGGGCGGATTGAAAACAACCTGTGTCATGCCGTACCGGTCGCGCAGATCGACAAACAGCCCGCCGCCGTGATCGCGATAGGTGTCGACCCAGCCGCAGAGGGTCACTTCTTGGCCAATATGCTCTCGACGCAACTGGCCGCACGTATGTGTTCGCAACACTGCTGTTATGCTCCTTCGTCCATAATCCGGCGATTGTAGTGGCACCTTTGTAATTGAGCTAGGGCGACAGTCGGCTTGCGCGTTGCAGTTCAGCTCGATTGTCGCAGCCACCGGCCCAATCGCTGCATCCCTTCGGCCGTGGATACTCGCGGCTGGTAACCCAAGTCGCGCCGCGCGGCCGAGATATCGAACCAGTGCGACGTGGCAAGTTGCGCCGCGAGGAACCGCGTCATCGGCGGCTCCCGCTTTAGCCGCAGCCACCGAAACGCGGCCTCACATACAGCGCCGATTCGCCATGCTGTTTTCAGCGACATCGACTTCTCGACCGCGCGCAGGTTCACCAGCGCGAGGATTTCATTGATCCACTGCCAGCAATTGACCGGCTCACCCTGGCTGATGAAATACGCTTTCCCTGCCGTGTGGCGACCATCGAAGCGCGATGGTGCCCGCGCCCCGGTTCGTGCTGGATCGTCCAGCGCGTCGGCTGCCAGCAAGTGTGCGTCCGCTGCATTCTCGACATAGGTTATGTCGACAAGGTTCGTGCCATCGCCCACACGTTGCAACCGACCGCCGCGGGCACGGGCAATCAACCGCGGAATAAGGTGCGTGTCACCCGGTCCCCAGATCAGGTGCGGCCGCAGGGCGCACGTTTTTAGCTCCTTTCCGTTGGCCGCTAGAACAGCCTGCTCGGCACAGGCTTTTGACTCCGAATAATAGGCCCGGTTCCGCCGCATCCAACCAAAATCGTACGGCGTGGATTCGTCGACGCCGCACTGATCGCGGCCGCCGAACACGATGCTCGGACTACTGGTATACACGAACCGGCGCACAGCCTGCCTCCGGCAGTTCGCGAGCAGCAATTCGGTTCCGACCTGGTTAACCGATCGAAATGCCTCGCGATCCATGCTGACACCGGGCAGCGCCGCAGCGTGGAACACGCAGTCGATCCCACGGCAAGCGCTAGCTAGCGCCGAATTGTCGCGAATATCGCCGCGGACGACCTCGACGCCCTGCGCACTGAGTTGTGGGTATTTGCCACGACCGAAGCTTCGCACGCTGTCGCCGCGTGCCAACAATGCCTCGACAATATAACCGCCTAAGAATCCTCCGCCGCCGGTCACTAGTGCGTGCATAAGTCTCTTGCACGAAGCGCAAAATGCGCGGGAGTATGGATCGCTACGCCTCTGCGTCTAACCGTGCTCGCGAAACAAGTTCCTCATCAAATGCACTCGGCTTGGCAAGGATTCCTGCTGCCGTCGACCGGCGCAGAAACT
>DASXWB010000171.1:0-6733 GCA_036503915.1 Lacipirellulaceae bacterium
GGAACCAGATCATTCAATCCGCCAAGCAGGCCTTGCTACAACTCACCAGTGAAGATGTTGAAAACTCATTCTTGCACTGTGGATACGAGACTACGTAAAAAAGAAACTTGCTCTAGCAGGATCAGCATTCCATTAACTCATACGTTTTGATGGACGTGCCGTCATTCGACCGTTTTTTTGACATGCAGCCGACAGCGGGATACGGAATCTGTACGGAACGACGCTCCGTAATACGGCAAATCTCCGCGAAGACACATTAATGTTTGCAACAGTTTGCGAAAGAATTGGCGCTGTGTTATAGCCTGAGAAACGCAGAGTTTTTTGGGCTTTTCGGCGCGGATTCTGGTGCGTCTTCGGAACCAGGAGTTGCAGGTTCGAGTCCTGCCGGGCGCGCTCACCAAGACGCCGAATGGCGCTGGCTATGTCAACAACGGCGGATTCATGACGAATCGATGTGGCATATTTTAATTCGTCTTGCCGGCTTCGCCGCATAACTCGAGCTCATTGGCAATGCCTGCCATCGCATCGATGACGAACTGAATGTGCTCGTTAAGCTCGATGCCCAAATCGGCCGCGCCGCGCAGAATGTCATCGCGGCTGACGTTTGCCGCAAAACTTTTCTGCTGCATCTTCTTGCGCACGCTCCTGGCCTGCATGCCGCGAATGCCTTCCGGGCGCACCCGCGCTACCGCCGTGCAGAACCCGGCCAGCTCGTCGCACGCATATAAAGCCTTGTCCATCAGCGACACGCGCGGGCAATCCGTCAGGTAATCGGCGTGCGACTTGATCGCGTAGATCACATCCTCCGGGTAGCCGCGCTCGCGGAGGATAGCAGCACCTTGCAGCGGATGATCGGGCGGATTCGGCCAGCGCTCATAATCGAAATCGTGCAGCAGGCCGACGATCTCCCACTTCCCCTCGTCCTCGCCGAATCGGTGGGCGTACGAGCGCATCGCCGCAGCCACTGCCAGCATGTGCTTCCTCAGGCTGTCGCTCTCGGTAAACTCGCAAACCAGCGTATAGGCATCTTCGCGAGTCATGCTCGTACTCCAATCGAAAGACCAATGCAAAAGGACGAGACCTCTCTTAGTTACCCGCAACAGCGAATCGACGTGGCGGTAGGCCGGGGCCGCAAGGGTGTTATTCCGCCCGGTGGCCGGACCAAGATGGTCCGGCTATGCATCGACGACGCTATCGTGCGTCGGCCGTGTGGAAGACGATGTCCACCAGCGCGCCCGGCCGCAGCGACGCCTCGGCCGGCATCTTGATGCGCACTGGCAGGCCCCATTGCGCCATGTTGGCCACCGCCCAATGGTGCTCCGGCAGCCGCTCGATCATCTGGCCGACTTCCTCGACCTCGCTGGTGATGCGCGGCGCTCCCGCCAAGCGTGCGCGCAGCGTCACGCGCATACCGACCTTGGGCTGGATCGTGCTGTGCTCGGGCACGTAGCCGACGATGTGCTGGCCGTGATCGGCCGCAACCGTGGCAATCAGGCCGCCCGGATGAACGATCTGCCCGGGCCAGCAATACACGTTCACCAGCGTGCCGCTGATCGGCGCAGGGATTTCAAGCAGGCCGGTTCGCAGGCTGAGTTCTTCCCAGCGCAGGTCGAGTGCCCGCCGCGCCTCGCGCATGCGAACGATTTCATCGCGCGTTTCGGCGGCAACTTGATCCGACAGTTTCGGCTCCGCCGCGTCGGACTCCGGTGCTGGGCTTGCACCATTCGGCGTCGGCGTCGTGGCCAGTTGCTCGATCGCCTGCAATCGCGAAAGTTCGTACTCGAGCGCGAGCCGTAGGCTTGCGTCGACTTGCGCGCCGCCGGCTTCCGTTTGCTGCTCCCGCAGCTCCTCCACCTGGTCGATGAGGTCCTTCACATCGCGCCGCAGCAGGCTCTTCGTGGCCTCCAGCTGCTGGTCATCGATCCGGGCGATGATGTCCCCCGCACTTACGCGGTCAAAAACGGTCCATTGCCCGCCACCCCTCTGACTCGGCATGGCGACGACCAATCCGGCGGTTGGGCTCGTGATGTCAACACGCAACCCGTCGACTTCGCCGACGCCTTGCACTGACGCGCCGTGCCACTGCCACATCCAGCCGCTGGCGAAAAGCGTCCCAACAAAGCACAGAATGGGTATGGTCTGGGAGCGAATTCGCCGCCAGCGCACGGGCCAGGCCAAAGGTACGCGCTTCTCTTCCATCTTCCGGTATCAAGCCTATACGTTATGAGCTTCTAATTCAATGGAATTCAACCGCCAAGGACGCCAAGTTCGCAAAGTGAAAACTGATTTGCTCCTGCCTTCCTTGGCGTTCTTCGCGTCCTTGGCGGTTCAATTTGTTAACTTAACCTGAGTTACCCTATTGTGCTAATCAAGCCACTTAAACTTCCGACTCATCATCCTGCAGGTAGAACGACAGCTCATGCACGTCGCCAGCGGAGGACAGTTCGCTGCGCAAATCGGCTCGTTTCGCCGGATCGCGCAAGAGCAGCCGATAACTCAGAATATTCCGGGCGTCCGGGCTGAGCCGCTCGCCCGTCAGAATCGTTCGATCGGAAAACCGGTGCAGGATCTGCTCAACGCGTTCGCGCATCGCGGCCGAATCACCGGGGATCGACACGGACAGAGCCGCGTCGAACCGGTGCCGCACGCCGAACTCGGTCAGCCACAAGTAAAACAGCACGAGGATGACGGCCGCCGCTCCAACCAGGCCTGTCGAATAGCGAAACGTACCCACCGCCATGCCTTCCACGATCGCCCACAGAATATACGTCGTGTCGCGCGTATCTTTGAGCACATTTCGGAACCGCACTACTGCAAACACGGCCAAGAGGCCAAAGGCAATCATGAGGCTGCCCGCCATCAGGATCATCATCAGGGCCACCATCACGGGCAGAACTACGAGCGAGGCCACAAAGGACGACGAATAACTGGGCGTCGTGTGCGTCGCCATGTACACCCAGCCAATGAGCTGCCCGATCACGAACGCCACCAGCAGCGACAGAAACACCGTCTCAATCGGCGCCGATGAGCTGGGGTCGCCATAACGCAGCAAATCGAACCAATTTAACATTAAACGCCCCCCGCAATCTCACGCGCCGCCGCCTCGAAAGCCTCTCCCGGCGGGAGAGGGACCGATTCAGAACCCTCTCCCTTTGGGAGAGGGCGGGATGCGGCTCGCGGCACGTTTTGCCGCGCCCGCAACGCATCGACCCCATACACATATTTCGGAAACGACCTCCGCTGCAAGCCAAAGTGCGTGATGAGATCGTGCATCCAGCGCGGCGCCCGGCCATTGTACTTGAGCTCCAGCACCGCGCCGTCGACGACGACGAACGCTTCATCGATTGGAACTGTGAGTCCTATCTCTGGATAATACGGATGTCCGGCGATCTGCCGGTCGAACGTCACGCGAACCGATTCGGCTGAGCGCGAAACATAGGCCTCGCGCCGATAGGAAATGAATGCCGTGCCCACCGCGTGCAGCCGATCACGGCATTCACAAAACTCGGCCAGCGCCCTGGCCGAAGTATCGCTTGGCGAAAGCAGTTCTTTGGGGCTGATCCACTCGCCGCGCAGCACGCGCTCGGCCGCCCGCTTGCTCACCACCGCGCGCAACTTGTGAACCGTCTCCGTTTTGCGCTGCTTGATTTCCAGGAACGCCGGGCTGTCCGGCGAATTATTGTAGAAGCGGATCCTCAACTTGTATCGGTTCTTAATGCCGTCGCAAGACTGCCGATAGAGCGCATAACCCGGCGTATCGAGATACAGGCTGCACACTCGATAGCCAAAGGGCTCGCCGGGCGCCATGTGTTCATCGAGCGGGAGATACGACTCGACGAAATAGCGAATTGAGTCGGCCGCATGCTCCGGCACGACGAACTTCCGCTCGTAGCGATATATCTCTGCTGCACCCATGGCCGTGTTCGCCGAGGCCCAATAGGCCGGCGTTATTCATCAATTTCCTCGTCGAGGTTTTCGCCGCCGTCGCGTGAGGCCATCCAGCGGATGATTTTCTTGTGCGTATCTTCGGAGAAAAACTGCACCGAAGCGTCGCACAGCAGAACATTGGCGCCACCCACATGATCCGAGTGCATCCGCTCTTTGTACCAGGCGTTGGGGACTTTCTCGTTCACTCCGTCATCGATATGCGTGACGTTGACGCCCGTGGCCCAAGCTCCGTGCAGATTGTCGATTCGACCATTGTCGACCGCCACGCCACGGCCCGTGCACTCGACAACGCACAACGTATGCGTTGTACCGTCGGTGATCTTTGCCGTCGTGACTGGCGGCGGCTCGATTAACTCCGATTCCTTGGGAAGGCCTTTGGTGCCGATCAGCACGCCGCGCTGTCGCCCGTAAGGCTCCTTGGTAATCGGGTGTTTTGTATCTTTATCCGGTCCAGAGATGCCCATGTAGTCGATGCACGCGAAGCCTTCTCCCGGCATGCCGCCCAAGTTGTACAGGCGATCGTTGCTGCGATGCTCCTCCTCCTGCGACGTGCTCGGGCAAAGGTATGTTGGAATGATCGTGTTCGCGACAGGCAAATTCACCGGATCGGTGAACGGCTTTTTGAAGTTGATCGCATTGTGCAGCGCGTCCTCTTCGATGTACTGAAGCAGGAAGTTACACCAGGCCTGCGCAAAAGAATTCGGATCGTTCGGCGGACCGGACCACTTCTTTCCCGCCGGCCAGCGCTTGTGGGCCGCCTCATAGCTTTGCAGCCCGATGCCGATCTGCCGCATGTTGTTCGAACACTGAGTCCGGCGCGACGACTCGCGAGCCGATTGCACCGCGGGAATCAACAGGGCGAGCAAGATGCCGATGATGGCGATGACGACCAGCAGTTCGACAAGAGTAAAAGCTTTGCGTTTACTCTTGCTCACTGCCCTGAGCTTGCCGAAGGGCAGTTCGACAAGCGTAAAGCCGCCATGCCGAGTGCGATTTCGCCCCGCAGGATGACGCAAAGTCCGCCTGGTTGCCGCCTTGCGGTGGCAAATAGCAATGCATTCACACATTTTGTCGTGCCACCTCCTCTGCACCCCTCCTAAACTTAACAGTATACACATACTATCTTCAAGATTGGCAGATAATTCGGCGCAACTTTACCCCGATTTGGCGGCCGCCGGCCATTACGCGGCCATGTGGCACTCAGCTTCCACTGTGCCCCGATAACAAGCCCGGCGATTCAATTCCGAAGTCCGAGTCGAGGTTGCGGCCGGATCTGACACGACGCCGATAGCCACTGTTACCTATCCGTCATCCACCCGTTTGCCGTAAGTCCAACGGGAGCGGGAAGATATAAATCGGCTCCAGCGGCCCTTCGCTGATCGTGTAATAGCCGCGCCCCTTGGGGTGGAAGCCGATCGATTCTCCATTTTCCGACTGGCTCCGCCCGCGCGTCAGCACAATTCGCGGTGCCCGCTGCATCGCGGCGAACACGGCTTCTCCCGGGCGCCGGCTCCATAGCCACCCGCGCTTCTCGCTTCTCAGGGCCACGAAATTTCCGCTCGCCGAGATATCACCACCGGACACTTCATCGACGCTCAAATATCCAACTAGTTCCAGCGGATTGTCCACGTTCTCTCGCAATTCGCTCACTGCCACCACATACAACCGGGAGCGATCCTTTTCCTTCGTGACGATCAGCACGTCGCCCAGCACCGCATCGATCATCAAAGCTTCGGAATCATGCGGCCCGTCGGGGTATTTCAGCTCGAACACTTCCACCTTTTCGGCACGCAGCTTGGCCTCACGCTTTCCGGAGACGTCCGGTTCAGGAAAGCGAATCAGCCGAACCTTGCGGCGAGTCGATTCGTTGTCGCCGATATCGCCCACGTAAACGTAGTCGACCCCATCCTCCTTCCCTGGACCGATGGCGATGTCCTCAATGTCGTCGATCTTCTCGCGTATTCTCACTTCGCCGGTAAGGGTGCCGGCAGTCGAAATTGCAAAGACTCTTTTCGCCCCGCCGTCGTTATGCACCCAAAGCACTTCCGCATTCCGCCGGCTTGCCGCCAGCCCGGAAATCTCTCTCAGCTCGGGCGAGCGTAGCCGCCCGACTTCGCGCGGCACTTCATTACTCTCGGCGCCGATCACGGCGGGCGATACGCCGGCTGCAATGGCCAGCGCAAGCAGCACGCCGGTTCGCCCAGCCACGGCTAAAGCCTTGATTCGCACGATTGCTGCCTCGCGCTGTTGCCCATTCAAACCGAACTTCGAACGTATTGGCGCGTCCCCCCTTAAATATAGCCGCCAGCCGCGATTGGTTCACGTTCGGCCGTTGCGGCGGCGGTTCGAGCCGGATATTATCGTGGTTTCCCCGTGTTTTTGGAGTTTCTCGGCAGATGCGCCACGTCCTCTCGGCCACGGTGCAAAATGTGCCCGGCGTGCTGGCCCACGTTGCCGGCATGTTCGCCTCGCGCGGCTTCAATATCGACAGCCTTGCCGTCGGCGAGACCGAAGATCCGCGGCTCTCGCGAATGACATTCGTCGTGGTGGGCGACGACAGCGTCCTGGAACAAGTTCGCAAGCAGCTCGAGAAAATCGTCACGGTCGTCCGCGTCGATGATGTCAGCGCCCATGACCACGTCGAACGCGACCTCATGCTGATCAAAGTCAAAATGAAGCCCGGCCAGCGCATGGAAATCCGCGAGCTGGCCGAAATCTTCCGGGGCCGCATCGTCGACGTGGCCCCGCAAGAAGTCACCGTCGAAATTGCCGGCCAGGAAAAAAA
>DASXWB010000172.1:0-6995 GCA_036503915.1 Lacipirellulaceae bacterium
GACCACCATGCGTTCGGGTACTATGCCGAGCACGGCCTGTTGGGCATGCCGGTGGCGCGAGTGTTTATCGAGCGCGTCGATTTGGACGGCGATGGCTATCGCGAGACACGCCAGAGCGTGCGACGCGACGACCTCGCGGTATTCTCGGTGGATGCGGATGCGGCCAATCCCGCCGATCGTCTTGTCCTTGAGACTGAGATCGAACACGGCACGCCGGTTCGGCGCAGCGGTTACATCGGCGATAAGCTGTACTCGATCGCCAACGATTCCGTAAAGGTCGTCGACGTGGCGGACCTCGATACGCTCATCGCCGAGCTGATCGTTGTCGAGCCGCCGGACGAGGAAGACCCGCCAGTCGTGGTCCCGGCCGCTGGCGCCGACTTGGCGGCCGGTGCGTCAGAGCTGACCACGGCTTTCCCGGCGACGCGCAGCGATGCCCGCCTGGTGGCAGCCATCAATCGAGCTCGAACGGACCTGGCACAGCGGCTGCAGAGTGAGCTCGGGGCCGCGATGCTTGTGACGGCCGAGGCGGCGCCGGACGCGCCCGGCGGCGGGTATAACCTCGTGTTCCGCGCAGGTGACGAGCACTATCTGTATCGGGCGACAAGCGGGCTCGTGCAGCTGGTCGAGGCCGACTACGAGTTTAGCGCAGGCGGCGTCTGGCACGCGGCCGAATTCGCGCACGTCGCGCCGCCCAGCCAGATGCCCGGCGATTTCAATTTCGATAGCCGCGTCGACGACCAGGACCGCGCCGTGTGGCGGAGCGCGTACGGAACGTGGTCGCTTACCGAGTTTTTGCCGGCCGACGGTAACGGCAACGGCATCGTCGATCTGGCCGACAGCGTCATCTGGCGAAAGAACCTGGGCGCGATGGCCGGCGACTTCGATCGCAGCGCCGCCGTGGATCAAGGCGATTACGACGCGTGGCGGACTTCCTACGGATCGACGACCGACTTGCAGGCCGATGGCAACCACAGCGGCGTGGTCGATGCCGCTGATTACGTTGTATGGCGCAAAGCGCAAATCGCGCAAGCGGCCGCGCATGCGGCTGTTGCGCAAGTTGAACAGGCCGCGGCAGCGGCCTTGTCGTTCGAGGTTGCAGCAGCTGGCGCTGAGCAAGTTGATGGCTCACAAGGAATAGTCGTTTCCACGTCGGGACCGCTTGCTGGATCAAGCGAATTCGCGGCCACTGATCCGAGTTCGTTGCGAGCGTCTTTAGAGCGGAATGATGCGCCGCGACGAATGGCGTTCGAATTGGTCGCTGACACGGTCGACGACCTGAATCTGCTCGCGGCATTGGACCTTGATGCAGATGATTACACGATTGATGAATCCGTCACTGAGGAGTTGCTTGAGTCGGCGCCACGGGACCAAGCTCGGGCGATCGACCTGGCGTTGGATTCAATCTTCGCCCGGCGGACGTTCCGTCCGCTGCGCGCCCTGTGGTAGCGGCGGCGCGGCTTGTTCGTCGAGGTAGCGCCAGTTCTTGATGAACGAGATCAAGTCGGCCATGTCTTGCGGCGAGATCAGTTTTTCCAGGCCGTCGGGCATCAGCGACACGCCGTCGGATTTAAGCTCCTCGATCTCCGTGCGGCTCAGCGTCACGGTCTTGCCCTCGGCCTGTTTCAGCGTGACGGAGGTTGACGTTTCCGCCGTGAGGATTCCCGTATACGCGCGCCCGTCGGCGGCCACGGCCGTGTAGCTGAAGTAATTCGAGTCGATCGCCCGGTTGGGCTGAATGATGTCGGCGAGAAGCTGCTCGGGAGATCGCTCGCGCGAGTCGGAGATGTTCGGGGCCACATCGACGCCGATGCCGGCGATGTGGTGGCAGTTGGCACACTGCTTCTGGAATACAACGCGGCCGCGGGATGGATCGGCCGTGAGCGCGAGTGCCGATTGGTACTCGGCCAGGGCCTCGCGGCGATCCGTGGGCACGGCATCGGCTAGCAGCGTTTTTGCACGCTGCTTAATCTCTTCATCAGGATGATTCAAAATCATGTTAATGCGGCTGGCATCGAGCGCCGTTGAAGCAATGCGTTTGGCCGCTATCTCGTCCAGCAGAAGAGTTATTCGCTGGGAGCTGTCGAAGATGCCGTCGAGGATCGCTAGTTGAAGTGCCGGTGATTCGCCCGAAAAACCCGCTAGCAGCGCGCGCCACGGCCGGATGTCGTTGCTGCGCCGAAGAGCTGCGATGGCGTGGGCGCGAACCATTTGCGACGGGTCGTTGAGGGCGAGCGGGCCGAGGATTTGCGCTCGATCATCCGAGAATGCCAATAGATCGACCGCTTCCCGACGGGCGGATTCCGGCTCGTCGGTATCAGTCGCGTCTCGTTTAGCGGACTTGAAAGCAAAATCGAGTTCGCATTTTTGGCTCTCGCGGAGACTTTTCGTTAGCGCGCCGACGGATAGGCCGCGCTTCGCGGCTTCGGCCAGAAACGCCGTCAGGCCGAGCTGCTGGTATGCGGGTTGACCCAGTATTGCCTCGAGCGCGATCGTCCGTTGTGATTCTTTTGGCGAAGCGGCGGCGAGCCGCGCAAGCTCGGCGACCAGCCGGTCAGGTTCGGGCAGGCGCTCGGCCCGAAAACTGGAACTCTTCAAAACTCGGGCTAGCACCGTTCCGCCGCGGTCGCCGGCTGCGATCAACATGGAGTAGCGTTCCCATCGATCAATTGGCGGCACATGCGGGTCCTGTTGCGTGGTCAGCCGTGCTTGGAACCGCACGCGTGCATCCGGGTGAGCGCACAAGTTGGAAGCGGGATAGAGGCGCAATTCGGCACCGGCGGCGCTCGATTCAACGGCGAGAAGTGCTTGTTCGCCGACCCGCGCATCCTCGTCCTGAAGCGCCGCCAAGAGCACGTCCTTGCTGATCACCTTGAGTCCCTCCAAAAGTCGCAGGGCATGACTCCGCGCGAGCGGCGAGGGGTGCTTGGCGACCATCGTAGTCAGTTTTCCTGCTACGCTCTTATCTTGCCGTTCCAGTAGGAGTCGCGCGGCTGTTTCGCGCCACCAGGCGTTTGGATGCGCGAGGAAATCGATGAGCGCGTCGCTTGAAGTGCGGGAAAGCTGCGACTGCCGGGGCCGGCGAAAATCCCTGGGCACGACCCGGTAGATTCGGCCACGGTCGTTGCCCCACAGCAAGTCGGGCCGCCTGCGTAGCTCCTCCGGCATCCACTCGGGGTGTTCGATCACGGCGCGATACATGTCGACGACGTACAGGGCACCGTCTGGGCCGGTTTCGAGATTCACGGGCGAGAACCATTCGTCGCGCGACGCGAGAAATTCGGCGGCTTCGTACGGTGAGTGCGACGTAAACGTCACTCCGTGCGGCTTCATGATCTCACGATGCGCAAGGTGGCCCGTAGGCTCGCAGACGAAGATGTTTCCATAGAACTCGGAGGGCAGGGCATCGCCGCGGTAGATGTTTAGTCCGCAGGCGGCCGTGAACTGGCCGGCGTGCAGGTTCGATGTTGTCCAAGCGCGCGTGATCGGAAACACGCGCGATTCGTCCCCTGCTTTGGCCACGTCGTGCGCAACGGCATCCACGGCTACGAGCGGATTCTGTTTGAGATAGCGGTCCTCCAGCACGATGTGGATTGCCGGGTTGCGGTTCGAGCACACGAAGCGGTTGCCATAATCGTCGAATGCAAGGCCGAACTGGCCCGCGCCGGAGACTGCTTCGCACTTACGTGTGAGCGGATCGAAGCGAAAATCCATGCCGCTGATCGAAATCGGCTCGGCGTCCGTCCGGCTCGCGTCCCGGATCGTCCCGCCGCGCAATCCGTTGGCGATGTAGATGTGGTTGTCGAGCGCCAACGTGGGATGGTTGGCGCGGAGCTGCGTGTTTGCTTCGGCGAAGCCGGTGTACCAGGTTTCATTGACATCCGCCTTGCCGTCGCCAGTCGTGTCCTTCATGTACGCGACGCGGCCCGCCATCGTGACGAACACGCCGCCTTTCCAGGGCTGCAGGCCCGTGGCAAACGGCAAGTCCTCGGCGAACACAATCGAGGTCTCGTAGAAACCGTCCGCATCCTGGTCTTCGAGAACGGAGATTCGCGATCCGCCCTTCTTGCCAGGAATGCCCGCCGGGTAGTCGCGCATTTCGACGACCCACATCCGGCTGAGCTCGTCGAAGCGAATCGCGATGGGGTCGATGACGCTCGGCTCATGGGCCGCAAGCTCGATCACGAGCCCCGGCGCGACGACAAAATGCTCGAGCGATTCGTGCGGCGAAACCGGGCTGCGCACGGCGGGCTGCTCGGCTGCCACCGCAATTGGCACGATTGCAGCGTGAAGCGCGATTGCAAAGGCGGTAAGCGCGAACGCGAGCCGGGGAGCCTTCATTCCAGCTCCTTCAACAGACGCGTGGCCGCTTCCACAAGCCGCTCGCCGCTGCCCGGCTGCACGCGCGAATTGACGATTTCATAGCTGCCTTCCGCGAACGCTTTCTTCGTGGGGATGTACGCAGGACAGTCGTTCGTTAGCTCCACGACGAGCGTGGTTTTAAACGGGGAGGCCGCTTTGATCGCCAGGCCGAGCTCGACGAAAACCTCGCCAGGCAATGTGACAATCGCCGTGTCGGGACCGAGGCGAAAGGCCTGGACCTCGAGCGGCAGCTTGTCCGCGGCGCGATTCTCCAAATCCATGATCGAGCAGGCTCGCACTTGCTCCAGGAACGGCAGCTCGCGCCCGCCGACTAGTTCCATTTTCTTGCGCGCGTCGGCGCGCTCCTCGTCGGAGAACTGTTGCAGTGGGATTTCCACCGTGGCGCTTCGCACGGCGAGGGCCGGCTCGGCAATCGGCGCCAAGGATTCCTGCTCAATCGCATTGCCAGCGGTTTCGGCGAGCAGCCGGCCAATCTCAGCCGCACTCTGCCGCTTGCGCGTCGATACATCGATGTGGTTGATATCGCCGCACGTGCCCGTGCCGAAGAGGAGCGTGAACTCCGGCCCCAGTCTATTGCGAAGCTCGTCCTCGAGATGTTTAGGGTAATCGGCCGAGTATTCGGTGCCACCGACAGTGTCCAAATGCATGGCGAATGAGACGATTGCGGACGAAGGTTTGGCGCTCTCCGGGCTGCTCACCGCAACGATTCCGACCTGCGGATCAATCGGCCCGGCCGGGCGAATGATGTCGGGGTTCAGCTCGCCCGGATTAAAGCGCACCGTGCCGTCCTTCATGAAGAAGCGGCGGTTGAATGCCAAACGCTCTTCGCGGGCGTAGCCGGCCGCGAGGTTCGCTGGCTTTAGATTGCGTTTCGCTTCCACAATTGCCGCACCAATCCTATCGATGAGCTGCGCCGGGTAGTCGACTGCCTCGTACGGGTCCTTTCCAAAGCGGGCAACTGCCCGCTCATGCAGATGTTTGTGGAGTGCGCCGAAATAGAGCGGCCCCGTGTGCGTATGCGTGGCCGCGACGGCGATGTGCTCCGCCGGAATGCCGGTTGCCGCGCCTGCGTCGCGGCGGGCACGCATCGACACATCGCGCGGAATACCGATCAGGTCGCAGAATACGATTGCCGCCGATGCGCCGCCTTGCTCGAAGACGATCGCTTTGGCCTTGAGAGGATCTTTCGTCCCCGTGCTGAGGCGTTCGTAAAAATAGCCGCTCATGCGGTAGGGAATCGGCGGCGTGATATCAACGACGGCGATACCAGCCTGTAGTTCGTCTGCGGCGAATGCGCTGGCTGGCGGCAGTAGAACTGTGCACGAAAAAAGAGCAATGCAGCTGAATCGGCTCATCGAGCGCGGTCCTTATTCTTGCTTAGCTGGTTCGGGTTTCGGCCCCTTGCCAGCCGGCCACAGTTCCCAGCGCCGAAAGTAGATCTCGGCCAGCTCCGATTGCAATTGCAGCCGGCCTTCGCGCGGCGCGACGTCGAACGCTTCGTTCACTTTCGTGCCGTTGACGAACACCTCGATATGGCCGCCGGCGCAAATCACATCCAGCCGCGTCCACTCGCCCGGCGGACTGTCTTTATCCTGCGAGCCGCGAACGCCTTTGGCGTCTTGCCAATCCGGATCGCGGCCAAACCAATTGACGCGCTTCAAGCCGCCCAGTGTGAATGTTTCGCGCGGCCCCTCGGGTTTCCACATTACTTCGCCGTCCCGGTCGCGCCCAACGTGGCACGTGTACGAAAGCCTCACTGGCTCGCCGTTTTCGTCTTTGCCTGGGACAGGCACAAAATCCCCGACGCCGCCCTCGATGATTTGCACCTCGATGGCCGGCATCCATGTGCCGTTGTAACCGCCGTCGATGCCGTTGCTGTGAACCAAGAGGCCCGAATCCATGGCGGCGTTCTTGCGCTCGCCCCAGGTGCGCTGGCCCCATTTGAACTCGAGCACAAGATGGTAGTCGCGGTAGCGTTTGTTGGTAACAACGGCGCCTAGGCCGTCGCCCGTGATATGCAGCAGGCCGTCGTGGACCTGAAACACTTTTCGCGGGTCTTCGCGCTTTGTGTCTTTGAGCCACGTGTAACAATCGCCGAGCGACGTGCCATCGAACAAGCGAATGACGCCATCCGCAGGTGAGATGGCCTGTTCTTCTATTGATTGCGCAGGTTGGGCACCAGCTGCGTGAAAATGCGTGCTCGCCACGCAAGCGCAACAATAAAAACTCAGCCCGTAAATTCGCCTCGACCTAAACATGATTTCTTAGATTTAGTTTTTGTGAACAGGAGGTCGCGGAGGAAGCAGAGATATCAGAACTCTGCTACCTCTGCTTCCTCCTGTGAAAAAATAAATGTGCAACTCAGTTCTTCAATGCATCTCGGCCTCGACCGTGCCGATCCCGCCGCGGTAGTAGTTGAACTTCACATGCGGGTGGTCGGCCAAGAGCGACATGGGCACGCTTGTGTCCGCGATGCGCTTGCTGATCATGAGCGCGGTGAGCCGGATGCCGAACGGGTTGTCATGATGACCCGGGTGCCAGATCGAAACACAATCCGCTTTCCACGTTTCAACCGGCCCCACGGTGGCGGCTCGCGTGGGCACCTGCGGCAC
>DASXWB010000173.1:0-6281 GCA_036503915.1 Lacipirellulaceae bacterium
CAACTCCAAGATCGGCGAGCGCCGCAGGGACCAGATCGAATTTACCGGCCGACACGCCGCCGCTGAGCAAGAGCATGTCGGACGCCAGCCCCTGCTCGATCCAGCGCGACAACTCCTCGCGCTCGTCACGCGCGATGCCCAGCTCGATGGCTTCGGCGCCGGCATTGGCGGCGGCGGCAACGAGCATCGGGCCGTTGCTGTTGCGAATCTGGCCGTGGCCGAGCTTTTCGCCGATGGGGACGAGCTCGTTGCCGGTGGGCAGAACGGCCACGCGCGGGCGCGGTCGCACGGTGGCCATGGCGCGGCCGATCTCGGCCAGGATTGCGATTTCAATCGGCCGCACGACGGCGCCCGCGCGCAGCACGACGTCGCCTGCGCGCATCGACGCGCCGAGCGGCATCACATGCTGCCCGGGCGAAGGATTGACCTGGTGCAAGCGAACGGTCGTGGCGCCCGCCATTTCCGACTTTTCAATTGGCACGACGGCGTCGGCCCCTTCGGGCATCGGCGCGCCGGTCATAATTCGCGTCGCCGTGCCCGGCGTGACGGGGTGCCGCGGAACGGCGCCGGCTCCGATTTCCTCGAGCACTCGACGTTCCGGCTGCCGATCGCCGCTGCGGACCGCATAGCCATCCATCATCGTTTTGTTGTAGGGCGGCGAATTGACTTCACTGACGACGTCTTCGGCGAGTACTAACCCGTTCGCCTCGCGGAGCGGCACCTTGCGCGGCGCGAGCGGCTCGGCATTCCTGGCCACCAATTTAAGTGCTTCTTCAATCGTGAGCATGATTGATTAACCACAGAGACACGGAGCACACGGAGAGGGAAGGATGACGAATGAACGATGAGGGATGAAAGATAAGAGATTTAACCCGCATAACCATCCTTCATCCCTCATCTTTCATTTTCATCGTCTTCCTCCGTGCACTCTATGTCTCTGTGGTGAATTAAATGCGTCATGCAGCGAGGAAGGCGCGCAGGATGTCGTAGCCTGCGTGCGTGAGGAAACTTTCTGGATGAAACTGCACGCCGAACAGCGGATATTCGCGGTGGGCGATGCCCATGATTTCGCGGTAGCCGCCCGGCTCCTCGGCCCATGCGGTGACTTCGAACTCGGCCGGCAGTGTGTCGGGCTGAATCACGAGGCTGTGGTAGCGCGTGGCCTGGAACGGATTGTCGAGTCCGGCGAAAAGCCGCTTGCGGTCGTGCCGGATCATGTCGGTCTTGCCGTGCATCAAGTTCTTGGCGCGGACGATCGTTGCGCCAAAAGCCTGGCCCATCGACTGGTGGCCCAGGCACACGCCCAACAGCGGCAGCCGCCCCGCGAGCCGGCGGCAGCATTCGACCGAAATGCCCGCCTCGCTCGGCGTGCAGGGTCCGGGCGATATGATCACTCGCTCGGCCTGGCGCTCGAGCACTTCGTCCACGCTGATCTCGTCGTTGCGGAAGACCTGAATGTCAAGTCGGGAATCAATCTCGCCCAACCGCTGCACGAGGTTGTAGGTGAACGAATCGTAGTTATCGATGACCAGGATCACGTGTTTTCAAAACGGAGCTGATGGCGGATCGCGTGCGTCCCAATGGTATCACCGGGCTGAAATCGGCTTATCCGGCGCAGATCTACTACGAGTTTACTCCTGGTGACGGCCGCGGGCCAGGATGCATGGTTGTAGGCCGCTTGCCGATACGCTTCAATGTCCTGCGACGAATCGCCCGCCGTTTTTGCAAGGTCCAGTGATCGAGATCTTCACTCGTTATGCCCCGAACTTCTAAAGCACGTTTCGATGATCGGGCTCTCTCCGATTCGGAAGCAATCGAATTGGTGATGGCGATGATGGCCATCCCGGGGCGGAGCGGCGAGGAAGCGGCCATCATGGATTTCATCCGCGGCAAGCTGCGGGACAAGGGTGTGCCGGCCAAATCATTGCAAGTCGACGATGTCCATCTCCGCACGCCCGCGCCAGGTCAGACCGGCAACCTGGTGCTTAAGCTGCCGGGCACAGCGCGCGGCCCGCGGAGGATGCTGGTCGCCCACGTAGACACGGTTCCTATCTGCGTCGGTTCGCGCCCTGTGCGAAAGGGGAAGCGAGTGGTGTCGGCCAACTCAGCCACCGGCTTGGGTGCAGATAATCGTTCCGGCGCCGCCCTGCTGCTGAGCAGCGCCCTTGCCATTCTCCGCCATGAGATTGAGCATCCGCCGCTGACGCTGCTATGGACCGTTCAGGAGGAGATCGGTCTGCACGGCGCGCGGCTGGCAACGCTTAGCCTGTTGGGCAAGCCGCGATTGGCGTTCAATTTCGATGGTGGATCACCGGCAAAGATTACGATTGGAGCCACGGGCGGGTATCGCATGACGATCGACGTCCTCGGCAAGGCAAGCCACGCCGGCGGTGCGCCGGCCGAGGGGATCAGCGCGGTAGCCATTGCATCGCTGGCGATTGCCGACCTGGTCCAGAGCGGCTGGCACGGGGCAATTGAAAAGGACGGCCACAACGGCACGAGCAATGTGGGCGTGATTCGCGGCGGTGAGGCGACCAACGTCGTGGCCGACCATGTGCAAATCCGCGCCGAGGCGCGCAGCCACGATGCGAAGTTCCGCGGTCGGATTGTGAAGGAAGTCCATCGCGCGTTTGAACGAGCGGCGAAGCAGGTGCGCAACACGTCCGGCAAGCACGGTAATGTTCACATCGACGGCCGGCTCGATTACGAATCCTTCCGATTGGCGACGAGCGAGCCGTGCGTCGTGGCGGCCGCCGAGGCCGTGCGCGCCGAGGGCCGCGAGCCGGAGCTGGCCGTCTCCAACGGCGGGCTGGACGCCAATTGGCTCACGGCCCGCGGCATTCCCACCGTGACGCTGGGCTGCGGCCAGCGAAACATTCATACCGTCAAGGAAGAGCTGGACGTCGCCGATTTTCACCTGGCTCGGCGGATCGCACTTCGGCTGGCCACTGGCGTCGAATCTCAGTAGCTTGTGCCGATTCGGGGAAGTGGTTTCTGATTAGGATCGATGTCGACTGGTGTTTACTCGGCATCGCCGCCGACGCCAAGCTCGTTCCGTGTTCCGCCGCATTCGAATGGTCTGTCCCCTCTGCCCCCACTCCCGTATCCTTGATTCATGATCGACCCGAAGAACATTCGCAACTTCTCGATTGTCGCGCATATCGACCACGGCAAGAGCACGCTGGCCGATCGGCTGCTGGAGATCACCGGCACGGTGAGCCGGCGCGAAATGAAAGAGCAGCTGCTCGACGACATGGCGCTGGAGCGCGAGCGCGGCATCACGATCAAAGCGCATCCGGTTTCGATGCGCTACAAGCACAACGGCACAGAGTACGAGCTGAACCTCATCGATACGCCCGGGCACGTGGATTTTCACTACGAGGTGTCCCGCTCGCTGTTGTGCTGTGAAGGGGCCGTGCTGCTGGTGGATGCCTTTCAGGGCGTTGAGGCCCAGACGGTGGCCAATGCCCACGCGGCCACGCAGCACAACCTCACAATTGTGCCCGTGATCAACAAAATCGACCTCACCCACGCGCGCGTCGACGAGGTTAAGGAGGAGATTGAACATTCGCTGGCGATCTTGGCAGACGAAGTCGTTGGTTGCAGCGCCAAAACCGGGCTGAACTGCGAGCAGGTGCTTACGGAAGTGATCCGGCGGGTGCCCGCGCCGCAGGGCGATCCAAGTGGCGTGCTGCAGGCAATGGTGTTCGACTCGGTGTACGACGAATACCGCGGGGCAGTGACCTACGTTCGCATCATGAACGGCACCGTGCGCAAGGGCCAGCGGATCAAGTTTTTGCAAGCCGGCACGACACACGACGTGATCGAGCTGGGCCAGTTCACGCCGCGGCGCGTGGCGCGCGAGCAGCTTACCGCCGGGCAGGTCGGCTACCTCATTTGCAACATCAAGTCGTTGGGCAACATCCACATTGGCGACACGGTGACGGTGGCCGACGGTGAGCAAGCACCGGCGCTGCCCGGCTATCAGGAGCCGAAGCGGATGGTTTTTTGCGGCCTGTATCCGTCCGACGGCCAGGACTTCGAGCAGCTGCGCGACGCTCTCGACAAGCTATCAATCAACGACCCGAGCTTCGAGTTCGAGCCGGAAACGAGCGACGCGCTGGGCTTCGGCTTTCGCTGTGGATTCTTGGGCCTGTTGCACATGGAAATCGTGCAGCAGCGGCTCGAGCAGGACGCCGACATCGACCTCGTGCAAACGGCGCCAAACGTTACGTACGAAGTCACGACCACCAAAGGCGAAGAATTGGAGGTTCACACGCCACAAAAGGTGCCCGACCAGGGCGAGATCGAAGAATTTCGTCAGCCGATCGTGCGCGTGAATTTCGTGCTGCCGACCGAATATATCGGCCCGATCATGAAGCTGTGCACGGATCGCCGCGGTGAGTATGTGCGCACCGAATATCTCTCGCCCACGCGCGCCATGCTGACCTACGATCTCGCGCTGGCCGACGTGATTTACGATATGCACGACAAGCTGAAGAGCGCGACGCGCGGCTACGGCACGATGGACTACGAGATACTCGGCTATCGGCCCGGCGACCTTGTGCGGCTCGACATTCTAGTGAAGGGCGACCGAATCGATGCTCTGTCGATCGTCTGCGACCGCCGCGACGCGGAAGTTCGCGGCCGGGCCGTCATCAAAAAGCTCAAGCAGGAAATTCCGCGGCACATGTTTGAAGTGCCGCTGCAGGCGGCGATCGGCGGCCGGATCATCGCCCGCGAGACGATCAGCGCGATGCGCAAAAATGTCACAGCCAAGTGCTACGGCGGCGACATTACCCGCAAACGCAAACTTTGGGAAAAGCAGAAGGAAGGCAAGAAGCGGATGAAATCGATTGGGCAGGTGGATATCCCACAAAAGGCATTCCTGGCCGTTCTGGAAACCGGTGAAGAGGAGGGGAAAAAGCGGTAGCTCATGGCAAAGAGGATTCTTGTCAAAGCTCAGACGCCGCTTGGCTATCAAGTTGTCCTCACGCGCGATCGTTGGCGCGAGATTGTGCGATTCAAGCATCCTGCGGTGGCAAGTCATCAGCAAGCGGTTCGAGAATGTCTGGAGAATCCTGAAGTGATCCGCGCCAGTGCCAAGGACCGAGATGTCCACGTATACTATCTACAGGTTGATCGCAACTACCTTTGTGTTGTCGCTGCCCCGCAAACCCGTGATCGATACTTTGTCGTCACCGTCTATCTGACGAAAAGAATCAAGACAGGTGATGAGTTATGGACAAGGTAAGGGTGTACTTCGACAGAACCGGCAATACACTCACGGTGTGGTTTGATGCCCCATCCAAGGAGAATTATTGCGAAGAAATTGCGGACGACACCGTGATCATGAAGGACCGCCGCGGTAGAGTGATCGGCTTCGAGCGACTGAATTATCTAACGCGCAAGCAGCAACTGTCGCACGAACAACTGCCCATCGAAGTGCAAATGCTATAAATGACGGAATGAGCCATGCGTAGCCGGATCATCGCCCGGGAAACTATTAGCGCGATGCGCAAAAATGTCACAGCGAAGTGCTACGGCGGCGATATTACCCGCAAACGCAAACTTTGGGAAAAGCAGAAGGAAGGCAAGAAGCGGATGAAATCGATTGGGCAGGTGGATATCCCACAAAAGGCATTCCTGGCCGTTCTGGAAACCGGTGAAGAGGAAGGAAAGCGGAAGTAAAGCGCAAACATCCGTTTTCGGGTCGGTCGGGGCGCGTCACAACCGTTATCGGCGGCATAATTCGCACCAGGCCATCGGCCGAAGCCAACCGCAAAGGATCTCCAAGGACGCGGTCCCCCCGAAATGGGAATGGGCGACATTTCGCCAAGCTATACTCCATTCGACGCCCGAATTTCCTGCAAAAGTCGGCACTATGCACTGCCAAACACGACATCTTCGCCGCGGATTTTCGCTCCTCGAGCTATTGGTCGTCGTGATGATCATCGGCATCATCGCCACAATCGCGGCCCCAAAGGTTTTGAGTACTTCACAAGATGCCACCGACAACGGCCTGCGGCACACGCTAAGCGTGATTCGCGGCGCGATCGACACGTACTCGGCCGAACATGAAGGCGAACTGCCGGGCGCCGACGGCGTGGAGCTGACGCTCAAAAACCAACTGATGCCTTACCTCCGCGGTAAAGAGTTTCCGGTTTGCAGCGTGGGGCCGGCCGCGAACAACGAAATCAATATGGTGGACTACACCGACCCGGTGAGCATCGACGGCACCGAGACCACGAAAAGCTGGCTTTACAAATACAAGACCGGCG
>DASXWB010000174.1:0-5166 GCA_036503915.1 Lacipirellulaceae bacterium
AATCTGGAATCTCGTGTTCACGCAGTTCAACCGAGTGGGCGATCCGCCCAACAACTTGCGGCCTCTGCCGAGTAAAAACATCGACACCGGCATGGGCCTGGAGCGCACGGCCGCCACGCTGCAAGGCGTACCGACGAATTATCACATCGACATTCTCATGCCGATCGTGCTGGCCGCGGCAGAAGTGGTCGGCACAAAATACGAATATGAATCCGACAACGGCCGCCGTTTGCGGCGCATCACCGACCATGTGCGCGCCTGCACGTTCGCCGTCCACGAGAACGTGTATCCGGGCGCCAACAAGGAAAAGTACGTCGTCAAGCGCCTGCTGCGGCGTGCCGTGCTCGACGGCCACCAAATGGGCCTGCGCGAGCCGTTCCTGCACAAGCTCGTGCCCGTGGTGGCCGAGATGATGAAGCGGCCCTATCCGGAGCTGCAAGAAACCGTGAAGCGCGTCAGCGGCGTGATCGAAAAAGAAGAGGCCAACTTCTTCAGCACGATCGACGCTGGCCTGAACCACATCGACCGCGTCTTCGACGAGATGCGGCGCGAAAACCGAGTTACCGTGGACGGCGCCGTGGCCGCCGAGTTGTATCAGACGTACGGCGTGCCACCGGAGCTGTTCGAGTCGCTGGCGGCCGAGCACAATTTGGCGTTCGATTGGCAAGGCTACGAGCAGGCGATGGAGGAGCACGGCGAAGCCTCGGGCAAGGTGCAACACGCAGTGATGGGCACGCGCGGCCCTGTGGATTCGCTCAAGCAAGCGCTGCACACGACGGAGTTTTTGGGCTACGACACGACCGAAGCCGAGGCGACGGTGAAGGGAATCATCGCCGGCCAGCCGCCGCACGATCACCTCTGCGACAAGATTGAGGAGGTCGGGCACAAGAACGAAATTCGCGTCGTGCTTGACCGCACGCCGTTTTACGGCGAAAGCGGCGGCCAGGTCGGTGACATCGGAAAGCTTATTGGCGACGGCTTTGAATTCACAGTCACCGACGCGCAGAAGGACGGCGGGCTCGTCGTGCACAAGGGGCACCTCGTGCGCGGAGCAATTCGCGAAGGCGCTAAGGTGCGTGCCGTTGTCGACGCGGCGCGTCGCGCCGGTATCCGCCGAGCACACTCGGCCACGCACATCCTGCACTACGCGCTGCAAAAAACGCTGGGCTCGCACGCCCAGCAGCAAGGTTCCAAGGTCGATGATGACTGGCTTCGCTTCGACTTCACGAATCTAAGCGCGGTTGATCCCGATCAGCTGACAAAAATCCGCGCCGATGTGGAATCCCGAATTACTGCGGCCGAGCCGGTGCGCTGGGAGACTCTGCCGTTGGCCGAAGCGCGCAAAGAGGGCGCGATGATGCTCTTCGGCGAGAAGTATCCGGACCCTGTGCGCATGGTGTCCATGGGCACATTCAGCAAGGAACTTTGCGGCGGCACGCACCTGTCGAACACCCGCGAAGTCGAGCAGTTTGAAATCCTGAGCGAGGAAGGCGTCGCGGCCGGCACGCGCCGGATCACGGCGCTCACGGGCGCGAAGGCGGCCGAACGCGTCAAGCAAACCCAAACCGCGCTGGCCGAGGCTGCCAAGCTGCTTGGCGTGGCGCCGCTGGAAGTCGCCGCGGCCGCCGCGGCGCTGGCAGCGCGCGCTCGCGACTTGCGGAAGCAATTGACTGGGGGCGGGGGCGCGGGTGCGGCTAAACCGCAAGCGATGGGCGCGGCGAGCAAGACTTCGGCAGCGCCGACTTATGAGGAAACAAAACGAGCGTTGACCGAGACGGCGCGGCTGTTATCCGTCTCTCCGCTCGATGTGCCGCAGCGATTGGCCGCGCTGCAGGCCGACGTTGCCGCGCTCGAAAAACAGCTCGCCCAGCGCGGCGCCGCCGGTCCGCTTACCGGTGAGCGACTCCTTGAATCGGCCGAAGATGTCGGGGGCGTCACCGTCGTCGTGACGGAAGTGCCCGGAGTCGACCCAAATTTAATGAGGCAGCTCATCGACCAGGTGCGAACGAAGTCGGCGTCATCGGCGGTACTTTTGGCCAGCCGTCAGGGTGATGAAAAAGTCACTCTCGTGGCTGGCATCAGCAAGGACTTGCAAGCGCGTAAACTGAGCGCGGGTGAGTGGATACGGCCGGTGGCGGCCGCCGTGGGCGGCGGTGGCGGCGGCAGACCAGATCTGGCCCAGGCCGGCGGAAAGGACCCGGCCAAATTGCCTGAAGCACTTCAAATTGCCAAGTCCACCATCCGCGACATGATCGCCGGCTGACCGCGCGGGGTTCGGGAGTCTTCAATACCCGGGCCATTTTCGTGCGGGTTCTTACTGATGGATCGCAATTATTGAGAACGCCTTCGACTCCCGACCCGTTTTCACACGGCGGCGAGAAAAATGGTCGGGAGTCATGAGCCTTTCTTGATGTCGGAACGTGCTCCAGCGACCGACCCGCGGCGAATGTCTTAGTGGGTTGAAGACTGCCGACCCCCAATGGGCCGCTAGCATTTGAAGAATTGGCAAAGATGGATTGCCGCGGCGAATCGAATCGCCATAAGATGAACCTTCCAGGCGGGCAACAAGCGTCGACCCCGGGAGCGAATCGCTTGTTGCAGTGACTAATCTGAGGAACGTGCCCGCTCAGGGCACCTCACGTGGATGGAGCGTTTACCGTGCCAGTTCATGTGGTCGACGGGCTCGAGATGGATGTGGACCGCGGGCCCAATTGGTTGTTTGTGAAACTGCGGGCGAAAGAAAAAGACCCGCTCAATGAAGTCCCGCAGATCGCGGAAAAGTTGTGGTCGATTTCCACGCGGCATTTCATCTATCGGCTCGTGCTGGAGCTTGAGGAATTGGAAGAGCTGCCGAGTGGAATGATGACTCAGCTCGTCGAGTTGCAAAAACGGCTGGCGCAATGCGGCGGCGCGCTGCGGATTTGCGGCCTGTCGCCCGAGTGCGAAGAGAGCCTGCACAGTTTTCAACTGGATAGCGCGTTGCCGAATCACCCGTCGCGCGAAAAGGCGGTGATGGGCAGCGGAGAGTTCGCGCCCGTGCATTAATGCGAGCGGAACGAACGCTAGGGTGCCACTGTTAACATGTTAGCAGTGCATCGCTGCACCGTCCTTGCCGCATGCAGTTGGACTTCTTGTTCCAACAGAGTCCGCAAGGGCTTGGCGACTGAAGCACTGCTGGGCAACTCCGCCACGGCGGATCTTCGACCAGCAGTGGCACCCGTCAACCGGCCTAGTACTTGGCGTCGAGATACTGCCGGCGCATTTTTTTCAGCGCTTCGAACGCCGGCTTCGGTTTATCGGCGGCGTCAAACAGGCCGCTGTGCGGATACTGGTGCGGCGCTGCGTCGGAGAGTTGGTTCCACACGACGACCTGCACCACGTTCTTCGCCAAGAGCAACGGCACATGCCGTTTGATCCATTCGCGCTGCGCGTCGGGCGTGACTTCGTTCGTCTCGCTCGTGAGTACGCGGATCTTGCTGTCGGCCTGCGGGTCGTCATCGGCCCGACTGGGAAAGGTCAGCGCAACTTGAAGAGGCAGCTCCAGCAAGCTCCACGTGTCGAGTAGCCGGCTCATCGCAATTGGCCCGCGATGAATCGACCCGCCCGGATAGTAGCCGACGTTGAGCTCCAACCCGATGCCCGAGAGGCCTAAGTCGGCGCGCACCAGCGCATCGGCGAAGTGCAGCGGGGCCAGGTCAAGCTGCTCGCTCGCCAGATACTCGGCCCACGGTTGATCGAACGACACAACGAGCGGCGTTGTCGCATCCATCTGGCGCACCACGGAGATTGCCTTCGCGGCCAGCTGCAGCCGGGCTTCCTCGTTGAGGCCCAGCGCGTGACCGTGCGTCATGCGCGCGGCGACTTGCCACAGGTGCACCTTGCCACGATAGCGCTCGACCACCGCGCGCACATGCTCCAGCATAAAGGACATGAGGCTGTTGAAGTCGCCTTCCCAAAGGTACGTCCAGTCGGGAACGCCGCGGTCGTCGAGCTCCAGCAAGGGACCGGCGCTGACTCTCAATCCGGCCGTTTGAGCCCACGCGAATTGCGCATCAGGCTCGTCCCAAACGCGCCTCCCTTCCACGGCTTCGATTCGCCGCCAGGAAAGCGGCAGCGCCACCATGTTAAACGCATGGGGCAATTGGCGCGCGACGCTCGCTTTGGGCACCTGGCTGCCTAAATGAATGCCGAACCAGGTGGAAATCGGGCGCGCTTGAGCGCGGCGCAGGGTGAGCGCTTGCTGCGCATACTCGGCCGCCAATTGGTTCATCGCTTCCGCAGCAGAAGCGAGCGATTTCTCGGCCCAATCGGCCGCCTCGCTCGGCTCATTTTGCCTGGTGGCCCCGCGCCCCAATTGAACGGTTGCCTCCGTGATCAGCGCTTGCAGCGCGTCGGGCACGGCTAGGCCCATCATCTCCCACTGGGCGCGCTGGTTGCGCAGACAATTGACCATGCCGCGGGCCAGCTCGACTTCCAGCAGGTATGGTTCGTCGCGCTCCATGAGCGTGGAAGTTCCCACCAGGAGCGGGCCGGCCTGGCCGATCCGCCAGGGCACAAACACGCGGCCTGAATCGTTTTCGTTCCGCTCCACAACCAGTTGGTTGCCGCTGAAATACGCGCGTCCGAACCAGGGCAGATCGTCCTGCCCGCAGATGTGGACCTGTTCCAGTCCGCCGCGCGGGATTCGATCGCGATGATGAACCAACAGTCGCATCAGGCCCATGGCGCGGCGAAACCTCGGGGCGTTGGATCTATAGCCGTGATGGAAGAGGCGACTTACAGAGCCAAACCTTTAAACTGCCAAGGACGCCAAGTTCGCAGAGGAAGACGGGAATCCGGCACGTGCTTTCTTCGCGGCCTTGGCGTCCTTGGCGGTTTACCCATTCTGTCAGAGTTTATTGATCGCGGAGGAGTCCGGGCGCGCAAAATCAGCAATTCGTACGCCCGCACGACGAACTTTTGATTTTAACGTTACTTTGCACGCGCAACAACCATAGCGAGCCCGGCCGCGCAGCCGTATACTCGCATTAACAGCGAAACGTTTGCGCTGTCTATTCCATTCACTCGGCGAATGTCAGGATTGACGCCATGACGACGACAGTTACGGAAACAACGCTGGCCGATTTGCCCGTGCGTCGAGGAAAAGTGCGCGATATTTACGACCTG
>DASXWB010000175.1:0-10647 GCA_036503915.1 Lacipirellulaceae bacterium
AATCCTTGTGTGCTTTCCGCCTGGCCCACGACGATGGAACCATCGGGGGAAACGGCATTCGCCGCGTCACTATGGTGTTCACCAGGCGCTAAGTGGCCAAGCCCGACCATTCCCGTCTCGCTGGTCCAGCGATAGGCCTGACTGCCCGTGCTTGACGACGTAAGCCCCACGACGACGTTGCCATCAGGCGTGATACCGAACGCATCGCTGCCGTAGGTGCCTCCGGGGAGTGTGCCCAGTTCCTGCAGCGGTCCGCCGATTGGCGTTCGGAAAGCAATGTACGACCCGTCAATCAAGCCGACCACAACGCCGTCGTTCGAGATGTCGCGACTATAGGTATAAATGTCCGCCGAATACGGAACGAGACCGCCGCCAGGCGTCCACACGTGACTGTTCGTAAGCACCAGCGAACCGTCACGTGAGACAGCGCCGGCCGAATAGCCTCCAAGCCCGTAAAAGATAGCAGCTTGAACAGAACATGAAGCAGAATTGGCGAGCATGGCTGCAACGGTAATTGCAGCGACACGTCCAGAAGCTGTCATTAGGCACCTCCGCTCAGTCGACATTTTTTTAACGTCAGTAATATCTTGGCGCATCCTATCGCCTTTATGCAAGTAAGCGACCAGAATCGCGTGCCGCCTGCATTGTGGCCGGTGCGTTCGGGCGCTCGTTGACCCGCGCCGCATGCGTTTTTACAATGCGGAATTCAGCCAAATTTGCCAGAATTCACGGCGCATGGCGAACCTCCGCTTGCGCCAGTGCATCTGTGTTGTTTTCAAGAGGGGTGCCAGTAAGCCCGTGGTCCACGACGCCATCCAGAAGGCGGATTTGCTCATCGAGGCGATGGGCTGGATTCGCCAGTTTCGCGACAAGATCACGGTCATCAAGCTGGGCGGCAGCGTGATGGAGGATCGCGAAGCGCTGCGGCATTTGCTCGTGGATATCGTGTTCATGGAAACGGTCGGCATGCGGCCGATCGTGGTGCACGGCGGCGGGGCGGCGATCACCCGGGCTATGGAGGAGGCGAAGATCGAGCCGCAGTTCATTCAAGGCCGGCGATACACCGATGATGCGACGCTGGCGATTGTCGAGCGCGTGCTGGCCGGCGAGATCAACGAATCGATCGCGGCGCGGATCGAGGAATTCGGCGGCCGGGCGATGCCGCTCAACTTTCACGGTGAGCAGAACAACAACGTGCTGTTCGGCGAACGGCTGACGTTAAAGGGCGAGGGCGGCGAACAAATCGATTTGGGGCACGTCGGCCGGGTGACGAGCGTCGATCGCGACACCATCGAAAACCTGTGCTACGCCGGGCAGGTGCCCGTCATTCCATCGATGTGCGAGGTGAAGGCCACCGGCGAGCGGCTGAATGTGAACGCCGACACGGCGGCCACCGCGGTCGCCCAGGCGCTGGGCGCCGAAAAGCTCGTGTTTCTCAGCGACGTGAACGGCGTGCGGCGCGACAAGAACGATCCGGATTCGCTCATCCATTCGCTCACCGCGAAAGAAGCGCGGCGGCTGATCGAGTCGCGCGCAATTGAAGCGGGCATGATCCCCAAGGTCGAGGGATGCCTGGAAACACTGCAGAAAGGCGTGCGCAAGATTCACATCATTGACGGCCGGATACGCCATTCGCTGATGCTTGAGATTTATACGAACGAAGGGATTGGGACGGAGATCGTAGCCAGCTAGGAGCAAGCGCGGGGAGCGAGGAGTTCGAAGCGAAGATCGAGAAAGAATCCGACACTCGCTCCTGGCTCCTCGATCCTCGCTCCTGAAGGAACAACAAAATGCCCACCGCAACAACGACTATGAATCCCGAAACAGCCGAGCAGTTTGCCAAATACGTCGTGCCCAATTACACGCGTTATCCGCTGGCGCTGGTGCGCGGCGAGGGTTCCTGCGTGTGGGACGATCAGGGTCGGCGCTACCTGGATTTTTTTCCGGGCTGGGGCTGCAATCTGTTGGGCCATTGCCCGCCGCGAGTCGTTGCGGCGATTCAAGAGCAGGCCGCCGAGCTGATTCACGTGCCCAATACGTGGCACACCGAAGCGCAAGGCCGCTGGGCGAAACTTCTCTCCGAGCGAAGCTTCGGCGGCAAGGCGTTCTTCTGCAACTCGGGAGCGGAAGCCAATGAGGCGGCGATCAAGCTGGCCCGGCTGCATACGCCCGAGAAGCGGTACAAAATCATCACGTTCCGCGGCGGGTTCCACGGCCGCACGTACGGCGCCACGAGCGCCACGGCACAGCCCAAGTATCATGAGGGCATCGGGCCGCTGTTGGCCGGCTTTCTTTACGCGCCGTTCGGCGATCTGGACGCCGTGCGCAAGCTCATCGACGATGAAACCTGTGCGATTCTCATCGAACCAGTCCAAGGCGAGGGCGGCATTCGCATTCCGCCGGACGGTTTTTTGAAGGGCCTGCGCGAACTGGCCGACGAGAGCGAGCTATTGCTCCTCTTCGACGAGGTGCAAAGCGGCTGCGGGCGAACGGGGAAGTGGTTTGCTTATCAGCACGAGGGCGCCCGGCCCGATATCATGACGCTCGCCAAGAGCTTATGCGGCGGCATGGCAGGGGCAGCGATGATGGCGACGCCGGCGGTCGCGGCCAGCCTGCGGCCGGGCATTCATGCGGCTACCTTCGGCGGCAATCCGCTCGCCGCCCGCGCCGGAATTGCCACGATCGAAACAATCGAGGAAGACGGCTTACTGGATCGCGCTACGCAGCTCGGCGAGGCGTTTCGTCAACGGCTTGAGCCACTGGCGCGAGAGCTGCCAATTGTCGAAGAACTCCGCATCCGCGGCCTCATGATTGGACTGGAGCTGAGTATCGACGGTGCACCAATCGTCCAGCGCTCGATTGATCGCGGCCTTTTGATCAACTGCACTCAGCAAACCGTGCTGCGGCTCTTGCCGGCGATGACGCTTTCCGACGATCAATTGGACGAAGGATGCGAAATACTCAGCGAGGTGTTGCGCGGAGTCAGCAAATAGGTGTCGGGTGTCAGGTGTCGGGTGTCAGACACTTGATAAAGCCTATTCCATAGAATCTGACACCTGAAACCTGACACCTGACACCTAATAACATGCGACACCTGCTCACGCTATCCGACGTATCCGCCGCCGAGATCTCGCGCATCTTCTCGATCACGGAAGACCTCAAGAGCAAGTTCGCACATGGGCTGCGCGAGCCGCTGCTGCCGGGGCGCGTGCTGGCGCTGTTGTTCGAAAAGCAATCGCTGCGGACGCGCGTCAGCTTCGAGTCGGGCATCACCCATCTTGGCGGCGGCAGCGTGATGCTCGGCGAAGACGTGGGCTTCGGAAAGCGCGAAAGCGTGGCCGACTTCGCCCGCGTGCTCACCGAAATGGTCGATGTCCTCGTGGTGCGAGCCAAGCGGCACGAAACGGTTGTGGAAATCGCCAAGTTTGCGGCCTGCTCGGTGATCAACGGCCTGACGGATCTTGCTCATCCGTGCCAGGTACTGGCCGACCTGTACACGCTGCAGGAACATTTCGGCCAGTTGGCGGGCACGAAGCTGGCTTGGGTGGGCGACGGCAACAACGTCGCGCGGAGCCTGGTCGAGGGATGCGGGCACATGGGCGTGAAGCTCGTCGTCTGCACGCCGCCGGGGTACGAATTGGATGAGCAGTTCGTCGCGCAGGCGCGGCGCGACTTTCCGCAGCTCGATCTCATGATCACTGACGATCCGCATGCGGCGGTGGTCGATGCTTCGGCCGTCTACACCGATGTCTGGGCCAGCATGGGGCAGGAAAGCGAGCGCGACGAGCGGCGGCGCGATTTCGCCGCCTATCAGGTCAATGGGCAACTGATGGCCGATGCGCCGAGCGATGCGCTCTTCTTGCATTGCCTGCCGGCCCACCGCGGCGAGGAGGTGACCGACGAGGTGATCGACAGCCCGCAGAGCGTCGTGGTGGCGCAAGCGGCCAACCGCATGCACGTGCAGAAGGGCGTGCTGGTGTGGCTGCTTGCGGCAACGGCGTGAGAAGTAAAGATATCTGCCGACGTCGGGGCGACCCACTCGCTTTTTTTGCGGGTTCGAGGACGACCGGGCTCGCTTTTTATGGGCGTTGTCTTCCGCCGAAGCCGCCGCCGCCTTGGTTGAGCGGAGGTTGGACGAACGTGCCATCGCCGCCATCGGCGCCGCCGCCACCGGCGCCGCCGCCGGCGCCGCCATTAGGGTCGACCGGATCGGCTTGTCCGGCAAAGGTAAAGGTCGTGACGTCGCCAATGGTCGAAAAGATCGGCGCCACGGCGACGCGCACATAGCGGCGGTCGGCCGAGACGACGCCAAACACGCTCATCATGGTGCCTTCCGGGAGGACTTGAATGATGGGCTGGAATCCGACCGCGCCCCGGCCGCCGAACAGCGCCGCACGGCGCGCGAAATCGGCGGCACTGCCACCGGGCAATACTCGGGGGTCGGAGCCGCTGCTGAGCTGCTGGGCCAGCACGGCGCGGCTAATCGCTTCTTGTCGTTTGACCGCACCGGCCAGCTGCGCAGCCTGAAGCGGCTCGGTGCGACGGCCGCGGTCTAAATCAAATTCGACTGTCGCGGCGCCATCGGCGAGCTCAATCTGTTGCCGCTCATGCTGCACCTCGCCGCTGCGAAGATGCCTGTACACGTCGACGGTTACCTTTCCGGCAGTCACATCGCCCCACACGCGGTCGATGTGCGCGCGATACTTGCCGGCAAAACCCTTGGGACAAACGTAAATTTCGCTCGACCCCTGGTTAAGATCGCCCCCGCCCGAAAATGCATCACCCAGGCGCACCCCGCCGCCGCTCGTGCGCGGCTCGGCAACGGAGCAAATCGTTCCCGGGGGTTCTTCCACTGAAAGATCGATGTCCGCGTTGCCGGTCCAGGAAACCTGGACCACACAATCGCGAACGACGGCCTCCTGCAGCTGTTTGAGATACGCATCGCGCTCAGCGGTGCGACCCTCGCTTGCCAATCGCTCGAGCATAGCCCGCGCGACCCGCGCGGCCGTGAGTTCCACCTGCGCCATTTCGCTCGGCCAAGCCTGGCTCAAAATTCCTACCGTCGCCCACTGCACTCCGGCCAGATCCTCGGCCCGCTCGGCGGCTCGCAACCCGAGCGCGTACGCCTCGCTGCGCAGCGGTTCGAGCTTTGCGACCTGCTGGTACAGCAGCATGGCCCGCCGGTCCAAACCAAGGCGCGACAGATACTGCGCGATGTACATGAGCTCCTCGGACGAGGTGCTGAAATCGACGGCCGACATGACGGCCCGTTCAATATCTTGCTTCGGGCGCTTGTCGAGCTCCATGGCGATGCCGAGCGACTCGTACATCCAGGCTTGCGGCTGACCATGACGCAATGCGGCGTGAATCAGGGCGATTACCTGGTCGATCTGTTTGCGGCCCATCAGCTGGCGCGCGGTTTCGCGCACGGCCGCCGGCTCGGCGCGCCGAGAGCTGAAATACCCGTTCCAGAATTCATCGGGCGAGAGCTTTCGATCAATTTCGATCGCGGCCGGCTTCTTCGCGACTTTGGCCGGAGTCTTTTTCGCGGCGTTTTGATCGGCGTTGTCGGGGACGCTGAAGAAGCCGCCGCCACCGCCACCGAATTGCCCACCACCACCACCACCACCGAATCCGCCGCCGCCGCCGCCGAATCCACCGCCGCCGCCGCCGAATCCGCCGCCGCCCTGGCCACCGCCGCCGAGTCCGCCGCCACCAAGACCGCCGCCGCCCAATCCGCCGCCCAAGCCGCCACTAAGCAGCGTCGCGTCAATCGGCAGCACCAGGTCGGCAACCGGATACACCTTCACCACGAGCGCCGAGTCCGCTTCGGTCGTCGAGGTGATCAGGAGCACCTCGTCTCGAATGATGTAAGTCAGCCCAAGGTTCTTCAGCAAAATCCGTAGCGCCGAGCGCAAGGAAATGCCACGCAAGCTGACGTTCACCGGTTCCTGTGGATCGATGCCCTCTTCCTCGAGGGCAGCCGCGTCGAGCTGAACAGGAATGTTGTAGGATTCTTGGATAAAGGCGACGACTTCTTCCAGCGATGTGTCGGTGAATTCAAGCCCGGCACTCTCGAGCGGGTCGCGCAGCGCTCGTTCGATTCGTTGTTCTGCTTCGCCCGTGGCCTTGAGATCCATTGCGCCGTAGCGATCCTTGCGGCGATTGGTCAGCTCCTCCCAAATAGGAGCCGGCGGATAGACGATCGGCGGATCATCCGGAATCGGAACGGCGGAGAGTTCCACCTGGTACAGGGTGTCGAAAAAGCCGGTCCAGCGATTGGCCCGCACCACCTGCATCATGTAGTCGTTGCGCATCAAGTACGACGAGGCAAAGGCCACCACCGGCGTGACGCCTTCGGGATCAACCTCTTGCACGGCCGCGGAAACCTCCATTGCTTCGTCGTAACGGCCTTCGTCCATCAGCGCGTTGTAGCGGTCGATCAGCTGCTGCTCGCGCTCGATATTCCGCTCTAACTGTGCTTCCATCAGCCGGCGCTCGCGGGCGGCAGCCAATTCTTCTTCCCGTTCCGCGTCGAGCTCATCCTTGATCACCCTTTGCCGCTGCGCCTCGCGCAGGGCGATCTCGAGTTTGTCGAGAAGCTGCGCGCGGACGTCGGCGTTGAGCTCGGGCGCCCGCTCCACGTTTTGCATTGCGAGCTTGAGGTCTTGAATGGCGGTGTTCGGGTCGTTGCTCATTAGCCGCCGTGCATCGATGACGACGTTTTCAATTTCACGCCGCATCAGCTGCTGAAATACTCGGCGCTGTTCCTGCACTTCGTCGAGCAGGCCGCCTTCTTCGGCAAAGCGATCGGTCAATGAACCGGCGGCCGGATAACCTTCGTCAAGCGGCGTCTGGGCTTCACCTTGCGGCGGCAGCTGCACTTGCGCCGTGCGCACGAGGTTCAGATCTTCGTCGGAGTCGTCTTGCGGGCCACCTCCCCTCGCGGGAACCGGCGCGGCGAATTCCGCGACAGGCCGAGCTTCGGTGCGGCGGCGCTCAATCAAGCGCTGGACCGTCGCCGCTTTAACATTTTCTGGATCGCGCTTGAGAACGGCCTGGGCCGCCAGCGTCGCCCCCTCGACGTCGCCCGTGGCGATCGAACGTTCAGCCAACTCGGTGAGCCCGTCGATTTCACTTTCCAGCAGACGCGCGGTTTCGTTGAGGCCTGCCGTGCCGAGCGTCGGCAGCGTGATGCCGTCCTCGCCGCGCGCCAATTCCACGACTTGCGCGAGGAACGCGTGACTGTCGGCCATCGATTGCGGTGTGGCCAACCATTGCAGTTCGATCGACGACTCATTCAACGCGGCCCGCGCCGTAATCGCGATGGACCCCTCCAGCGGCTGGCTCGCGGCGCCGACGACGACCGTGTCGCGATCGGTGCGCAGCGGGGGCAGCGTCTTGGGATAAACTTCGCCCAGCTCGGCGGGCCAGTTGACTTCAATCGGCCAGAGCACGGCCGCATCAGTCCAGGCAGCCATCATGGCGCCGACCTCGGCGCCGCGGCGCAGGTTTTCCTGACGCGCACGTTCCTCCGTGATTTTTTCTGCTTCATTGGCAAATTCCATCGGCTCGGCAACGTACAAGTTTCCACCAGTTTGGTTCGCCAATGCGGCAAGCAGGCGACCGTCGCACTGTGGACCAATCGCGTAACTGCTCACAGAAATTCGTGCCGCCGCGAACTCTTCGACGAGCTTCGTGAATGACTCGGTGCCAAGCAGATTCGCTTTGCTTAAGCCGTCGCCGATGTAGAGCACGGAGCGGCCGGCTTTCTGCGCCGGCGCAAAGCGCGCGATCGCCGCGCGCACGACCTGCTCGATATCGGTCGCTCCCAACGGCGGCTCGGCGCGCAACCGGTCGACGGCGGCGCGCAGCTCGGCGCTGTTGGCGGCAACAAACTTTTCGGTCATGGGCCGGGCTTCCAAATCGACGCCCAAAAGCTGCACCCGATCGTTTGGCCCAAGCTCGGCAATGCACGCGCCGAGCGCCGCGAGCGCGGTCTCGCGATAGACGCCGGCCTGACTGGCCGAGGTGTCGAACAAGATCACGATGTCATTTGCGCGCTCTTTCGCGGCCGAGGTCGCCGGCGGCATAAGACTGAGCGCGAAATACGTCTTTCCATCATCTCGCTGGTACGTGGTCAGTTCCGCGCTTGGCCTGGCCGACCCCGCGAAAAGCTGCGCCTGGCCCGAGAGGAAAAGTGCGGCGGCCAGGGCGCAACTTGCCATGCGCCGCCATGAAAACGTGCTCCTGACCCGATGAAACGTCGACATCTTGACACTCCGCAAATAAGACGGTGGCCGCTGCGATCGTCCTGCTCCGATGCGACGAATCCGCGGGCCATTCCGTGGTCAAAGCGCAATAAGATTCACTCCGCCAGGTTCTGCCGCGATGCGGCAAGCGGGAGGTCTAAAATCTGGGTAGATAACCACTTACCCCAGTTTATTCAGGCCGCCAGCCAAACGCCAATACTTTTCCCGGTTTTCAGCCCCTACGTGGCCCGACGGGCCTTGCTCCGCCGGGCCCCGTAAATAGCGGGGCCATCTTGGTCCGGCGGCGCAATCATCGTCCCGGCCAGGTCGCCACGGCGACTCGCTGCGGCGAGATGGCCGGGCTATGCAGGCCGCACCTCTGAGAGCCTTTCGCTTCGGGGAGGATAAGTTCTTCCCGGTGGACAGCTTGCCCGCGGACGAACGAACTGGTTGCCCGCAGCGTAGGTAAGACAATACACTTTGCACGGGTTATCCCAGCGAATTACGTGCCCGCTAGTACCGCGCCTTGGCGGCTTCCCGGTCCGGCAGCCTCTCTTCGGCCGACCAAATGCCAGGATATAAGCTAACTAATTGGTGAAATCATGAAACGACTATTGCTTTGCTCGGCAATCAGCGCGATCGTCGGGGCCGCCGTGGCCGGCTGGCTGATCGATGAGGAATACGATTGGCCGATCAGCCCGCCCGCTGCCGCCCAGTCGGTCGGCCGAGGCGCGGACCCATCGCTTGTTTCCAATTCTGCTGTGTCGACGAAAGCCGGTTTGACGCCCGAAGAGTTGACGAATATCCGCGTTTACGAGGGGGCCAACCGGGGGGTCGTGAACATCATCACCAGCACCGTGAGCTACGACCGCTTCTTCATGCTGCCGACTCCCGGCGAAGGCGCCGGCTCCGGCTCCGTGATCGACAAGCGAGGTCACATCCTCACCAATTATCACGTCGTCGAGGACGCTCGCGACATCCAGGTCACGCTCAACGGCAAGACCTATGAAGATGCTGAAATCGTCGGCGCGGATCCGGATCAAGACATTGCCGTGCTAAGGATCGACGCCCCGGCCGACGAGCTTTACCCGGTGCCGGTGGGCACGTCGGATGACCTCCAGGTCGGCCAGCGCGTTTACACGCTCGGTAACCCGTTCGGCCTCGAAGGCACGCTTACCACGGGCATCATCTCGAACATCAACCGAACGCTGCCCAGTCGCACTGGCCGAGAGATGAAATCAATCATTCAAACCGACGCGGCCATGAATCCCGGCAACTCGGGCGGGCCGCTCCTGGACACCAGCGGCCGGATGATCGGCATGAACGTAGCCATTGCTACCAAGAGTGGGCAAAGCGCCGGGTTGGGCTTCGCCATCCCAATCAACCGCATTCGCCAGATCGTGCCGCAGTTGATTGAGCACGGCAAAGTCGTGCGGGCCGACATCGGCATCATCGCCGTCGCCGAAATCCCCGAAGGCCTGCAGATTGTCCGCACCAACCGCGGCGGGCCAGCCGAGCGGGCTGGCTTGCGAGGGTGGAAGACGGTGCGCCGCAATGTTCGCCGAGGACCGCTGGTCTACACTGTGGAGCAAGACGATCGCAGCGCGGCCGACATTATCATCGCTGTCGATGGCGAAGCCGTCGAAAGTGCCAGCGCGTTCCTCGAAAAGATTGAGCAACATCAGCCGGGCGATCGCATTGTCGTTACGGTAATTCGCGAAGGCGAACGAGTGCCGATTCCCGTGACGCTCGGCGCTTCATAGCCGGCATGCCGGGTTGGATCCACACTGTCAATAGTGCTCCGCAGAATTCCCATTTTGCGCATAGCAACAAATGGGGGTGCAATCTCTGTTTGGCACAATTTTACTTTTGCCCACTCAAAATGCCGGGCGCGATACGCGCAGTCAGGATACGCCCACAAAAGATTCCGGAAAAAACCGCTCGAACCACGCAGCCTGGTTTTATTTCCGAGTGCGGCGCATATTCCGCCGCTTGCGCTTTCGGAAAAACTTCTGCTAGCTGCCCCCTTGAACGAGCGTCGTCATCGGCTAGTTTGCGAGGTACCCCCACCGGGTGCATGAATGCACATTGGCCGGTGAGGGCAAAACCGCCGACCAGGAATCCTCCCTTAAGTGGAACACGCAGCATGCCGTTTTGCGGCACAATGCTTCGCCCTCCCCGCGTGTTCTGTTCCCAACTGTTTGTGTAAGCAGCTCCACACGCAACGCGCCGCATGACCCCCCGGTCGGCGTCGAATTGCTACCTGCCGCGGCGCGATTGCCACGTGGGGCCAAAGGAAAGAAGGAGAATCAATGATGATTAGTTACCTAGCAACCGCCACGCTGGCGGTTGGGCTGCTAGCAGCAACCCCTGAACCCCCACGATGGGAGTCGGA
>DASXWB010000176.1:0-5878 GCA_036503915.1 Lacipirellulaceae bacterium
GCCGGCTTCGACTTCAATGGTGACGCGGTCGACGAACATGGGGGAGAGGTCGGAGGTCAGAGGTCGGAGGTCAGAGGTCGGAGGTCGGGGGTCGGGGGTCGGAGGTCAGTTCAATAGAGGGCAACGAAAAAGGGATGCCGGTTGCGGCATCCCTGGCGTGCTAAACCCGAAGTAACCCCCGGCCGACCCGGCACACAGCAAAACCGTGTGCCGTGTGCCCGCGGGGGCTGCCGATGGAATGTAGCTAATTCGTTGACGCGACGGGTATGACGTTTACGCGCGTGCCGTCGCGGTCGAACTTCACTTCGCCGTCGACCAGCGCGAACAGCGTGTAGTCTTTGCCTTGGCCGACGCCTTTGCCGGCGTGGAACTTGGTGCCGAGTTGGCGCACGATGATGTTGCCCGCGATGACCTGCTCGCCGCCGTATCGTTTCACGCCGCGGCGTTGGCCGTTCGAATCGCGGCCGTTGCGGCTGGAGCCTTGACCTTTTTTATGTGCCATGGGAGTGCCAAGATGTTAAAGGGGTCAGGGGTCAGTCCCCATTTTCCCGAGCCAAAATGGGGACAGACCCCGGCTCGTGCTAAGTTTGAAACAACTGCAAGCAGCCAGAGAGCTGGTTACCTGAAGTACCCCCTCCCCAGCCCTCCCCTCAAGGGGGGAGGGAGCGGAGAAGTGGGTGGGGTAGCCCGTCAATCCTAGCGGTAGACCCAGTTGTAGGCAACCCCTTCGCCGACGTCGTAAAGATCGGCCTTGCCGAGGGGCACGCCGTAGCGGAATTCGTGCTCGCTCTGGAAGAGCTCGTCGCCAGGCCGCCAGAAGTTGAGCTGCAGCATTTTGCGCGCGAATTGTCGGCCGCGTCCCGGCGGGTCGCCCGGCCGGTAGCCGCCGCCGGCGTCCTCCCAGCGATAGGCGTTCGTGAGGCCGCCGACGTAGACGGAAAAGAAATCGATGCGCGGGTCGACGTCGGTCCACGTGGCGACGCCCCAGACGTCGCGGCCCGCGCGCTGGCCGCTCACGGGGATCGGCTGCTCGGCCATTTCGATGCTGTTGAGCAGCTTGCCGCCGCGCATCTCGCGCCGGCTGATGGCGGCCACCGCGGCGGGAAGGACGCGGTCGAGATATGCCTTGGGCGCGCGCTGGCCATTGCCCGCGCGGTCGTGCGACTCCAGGACGAACTGCGGGAAGAAATGAATCGGCTCGCCGCTGCCCGGTTTCGCTTCGAAGACGCCGCCCTCGCCTTCCGTGGGCTCGAGGGTCTGGCCGGTGTTGCGAACTCGATAGACGAGGTAATAGACGAGCTTGCCGTCGACTTCGATCATCCTCAGCGGCTTGAAGGCGAATTCGAGGCCCCAGATCTCGCGGCGGAATTTCGCACCGTTCGACATGCTGTACAGCGTGTCGGTTTGCGGCACGAGTTCCGGCTTCCACTGCAGATCGGGATTCGTGCGCAGCTCGACCAGGTCGTGTGTGCTTACCGTCTCGTCGGGCTCCAAATCAGGCGGGATCGTGGTCAAGACGCCTGGAGCCAGCGCGCGGCCCGCGGCTGCGGCGCCCTGCGCACGCGAGTACTGAGCGAACACTGCGCCGACGGCCGCGAGGGCCATTGCAAAACGAAGGAGGCAAACGAAACAAACGGAACGGCTCGCTCGCGCATCGATACGAGAGACAAAAGAACTGTGCATCAACGGCCTGCTTTTCTGCTCGTCACGGCGGCGGATAACGCTAATAATCCCTCAATTTCAGTATAGATAGCCGCGCGCGCAGCGGCAACAAATCGCCCAAATGCCGGCAGGGCCGCTTCCGCGGCCGGGAAAGAAGGCTGTAACGACCGGGCATTGCGGGCGTAAGAAAGCAGGCCCGGCCCCGTGTCGGCTGGGAGGTCGATTTACACGGGGACCGGGCGCTAACGAGAGAGGTAATGGCCTTACGGGGCCTCAAATGGCGTCGGCCGCGTTCGGGCGGGCTTCCTGCGGACGAGGCCGGTTGGGGGCATTATCGGGACGGTCGGGGCGGCGCCGCTGGTCGCCGCGTGCGCGCCGGTCGTCGCGATCGCGAGGCCGGGGGCCATCGCCGCGCGGCGGACCTTCCAGGCGCCGCTCACGCATTCGGAAATCAAATCGATCGCCGCCGCGTCCGGGCGGGCCGTCAAATCCTCGCCGGCCGATGCGCGGACCGGCAGGACCGCCGCCCGGTGGGCCCGGCCGACGACGGTCGACGAATTGCGACAGTTCGGCAAACTCGCGACGGCTCAGCATGTTGTCGCCGTCCAGGTCGAACCAGCCGAACAATGTGTCGAGGTTGCGCTCGCGCGGGCCGCCCACGGGCCCGATAGGACCACGCGGCCGATCCCCACGCCGCATCCGATCCGGATCACGACGCGCACGGTCCGGATCACGGCGCGCTCGATCCGCATCACGACGCGCCCGATCCGCATCACGTGGCCGATCGCGATCACGACGCGCATCGCGGTCGCGCGCCTCGCCGTCCCGCGCATCTCGCCGTCGCTCGCGCTCGGCGTCCGGACGGCGTTCTCCTTCCGGCGGGCCAGTGCGGCGGTCTTCAAACAGGTCGCGCATTTCCTCGCGAAGTCGATTGAAACGCTCGCCCATCTGGTCCCGCATCGCCTCCCGTTCTTCGGCATTCAGCCGGCCATCGCCATCTTTATCGAATGCCCGCAGAATGCGCTCTCGGGCCGGCCGACCCGGACGATCGCCTTCGCCACGCTCTTCTGGCGGTTGCGCGAGGGCGGGCTGAGTTAAAAGACCGAACAGAATCGCCGCTGTTGAAAAAAAGTGTCGCATGATTGCCTCGCTGGGTTTTGCGCGGCGCCCGCGATGCCCTGTTGCAGCAGGTCGCAGGCAAAGGGACGCGGCCGTGTAGTTGCCGATCGTAAGGCGGCATGCTGGCACGAGGCCGTGTCGCCTGATAGATAAACCCCGCGCATCCAGGCGGGGTTTCGCTTCTTTTTTGAGTTGGGTGGCATGCTCTCGGGGCGACAGCCCCGTGAGCATGGTCGCGCGTATCATGCCTACGCCGTCGAGCGTGCTGCGCACGGTGCCCGCGGCGATGGCATGCCACCCGATAGCGCTTTAGACGGCCGCAGGCGTCCGGCGGCGGGCATAGAAGCTGGCGAACTGGTCGCAGGAAACCGGCTTGATTTTGGGTGCCCAGCCCGCCTGGCCGAAGGCCTTCATCCGCTCGACGCAGATTTTCTTCATCGCCTCGCGGGCCGGCTTGAGATAGTCGCGCGGATCGAATTTTTCCGGCGACTCGGCGAACACCTTGCGGATGGCGCCTGTGATTGCCAGACGGTTGTCCGTGTCGACGTTGACCTTGCGCACGCCGTGCTTGATCCCGCGCTGAATTTCCTCGACGGGCACGCCCCAGGCTTGCTTCAGGTTGCCGCCATATTTATTGATCAACGCGACCAGCTCTTGCGGCACACTGCTGGAGCCGTGCATCACGAGGTGGCAATTGGGCAGTCGGCGATGAATTTCTTCGATGCGATCCATCGCCAGCACGTCGCCGGTGGGCTTCTTGCTGAACTTGTACGCGCCGTGGCTGGTGCCGATGGCGACGGCCAGTGCATCGACGCCGGTTTCGGCGACGAAGCGCTCGGCCTCGTCCGGATCGGTGAGCAGTTGATCGCGCGTGAGCTGGCCCTCGGCGCCGTGGCCGTCTTCCTTCTCGCCGTGGCCCGATTCAAGCGAGCCCAGGCAACCCAGCTCGCCTTCAACCGAAACGCCCTTGGCGTGGGCCAGCTGGCAAACCTCGCGCGTGACGCGCACGTTGTACTCGTAATCGGCCGGCGACTTACCGTCCTCTTTCAAGGAGCCGTCCATCATCACGGAGGTGAAGTTGTTGTCGATCGCGCTCTTGCACGTGGCCGGGCTGTTGCCGTGGTCCTGGTGCATGACGATCGGAATCTCGGGGTACAGCTCGGCGGCCGCGAGCATCAAGTGCTTCAAGTACGCATCTTGCGAATAGGAGCGAGCGCCGCGGGAGGCCTGCACGATGACGGGCGACTCGGTTTCGCGGGCGGCCTCCATAATCGCCTGGATCTGTTCCATGTTGTTGACGTTGAAGGCAGCCAGGCCGTAGTCATTCTCGGCGGCATGATCCAGCAGCAGGCGCATGGGGACTAGTGGCATGGAGAAGGCTCCTTAATCCAGAATTGCTGACATTTCAAACCGACGTGCCAGACACGCCCGGCCAACCGAATACGCGCCATTCTACAGAATCGGAGACGAAATGGGCAGGCCGCCCTGGGTTGGGGGGTGGCTTAAAAATCGTCCATTGCGGCGAACATGTCGCTGCGCGGGACCTCGGCCAGGCGAATGAGAATCAGCTTTTGCTGCGGGCCGTCGGACGAGTCGACTGTGTGGAAGTAATGGCCCAGCCGGCTGCGGGCACCTGGGAGGCCCATCAAGACCAGCATTTCGCCGGGCGCTAGCCGTACCGACATGCGCAGTTGGCTGAATACTTCGCGCTGGCGCATCGGTGCCTGGCGCAGAATGCCCATGTTGTCGTCATCTCGCGTGAAGCGCAAGTGCGCCTGACCATGGTGCAGCTCCGGCGTGAGCTCCACGAGCACGGTCTGGTCCGGCTGCGGATCGACGCGGAGCGCGTAGATGGCTTGCGCATCACGAAACGTTCGGCCGCCGAGTTCCTGTCCGCAGCCCATGAGAAGCGGCAGCGACGGATGAATGTCCGACGCCTGGATTTCTGATCGTTGATTGCGCCGCAGCTGCTGGATGCGGCCGTGAACCACCGGCTCAGTCATCAAAGGCGAAGCGTCTCGATTATCTAGCGCCGGTTGTTCGCCGTCGGGCTCTTCACCTGAACGCAGTGCGCGGGCGATCGCATCGGGCAGGGTGCCGCCAATTACGCCCGCGCGAAAGCCGTGCCGGGCCAGCTCACTGCGAACCGCCGGGGCAATCTGCGTTTCGTCGATTTCGCGCCATGCCGTCTCATTGAGGCCCGGATCGTCGGCAGCGAAGCGTGACCAAATGATCTCCATCCTGACGCTGTCGGGCGAAGATTCGGCGGGCCTGAGAGGCGATTTGCCCAGCGGCTGGTCTTCATCGATGAACAGCCGGCAGCCGCTGGTGACGAGGACGGCAAGTGCCAGCGCAGCGATTGATCGAGGAGACGTCATCATCGCAGAGTATTCCGCGCGCCGCGATGCACGGCGGCGGAGCAAAGAAGAGTGCATCCCGAGTCGGGCCGCGAAGAGTAGACGAATCGCCTGTCGCAGTCAATGCAAGCTATTCTCGGGCGATACCAAATGTGGACCGCAGGCGCGCAGACCTGGGTGCCACTGGCTTTGCCAGCGTTGATCGGAAATAGGGATTCGATCGCGGCATGTGCCAACGCATGCTGCAGCTTGAGCGCCAATACGCGTTGCCAGCCGCAAGGCCCTGGCTTTCTGGGCACTGGCAAAGCCAGTGGCACCCCTGCGGGCTGCGTTCCCGGCAGGATTCTGAGAAAATCTATTCGGCCGCGGCGGTTTGCTTTTCGGATTTCTTGCCGGTCGGCGCTTCGGCCTCGAATGTGGGCCGGACGCTGCGCTCGGCGGCGCGGTCGCGAACGCCCACGAACTCCAGGATCACGCGCGTTCCGGCGTCGCCCAAGCGCGGCTTGGCCAGGCGCACGATGCGGGTGTATCCGCCCGGCCGGTCGAGAAAGCGCGGCGCGACTTCACCAAACAGCACGCGAACCGCCTGCTTGTTGCCCAGCAGCTTGAGGCAGCGTCGCCGGGCCGCGACGGCCGGCGCGATGGCCGCGTTCCACTGCCGCCAGCGATCCCCGCTGCGCCACGACTTCCAAGCATCGCTGCCGCGCTCGGCGTCGGTCGCATGCTGGGCGGCGGCTTCT
>DASXWB010000177.1:0-2991 GCA_036503915.1 Lacipirellulaceae bacterium
CATCTCATCGGCCAGCTGCATCCTGGCCAATCTGGCGATGAAGCTGGAGCGGCCGCTGGTTTACGATCCGGCGCGGAGAGAGGTCGTGGGCGACGCCGAGGCGACTGGGCTTCTGGCCCGGCCCTATCGAGCGCCATGGGAACGGCCGAAAATTGCCTGAGTCGGCGTTTTCAGGTCGGTCAGTACCGGAGAGAGGACTTGAACCTCCACGCCCTTGCGGGCACTGGATTTTGAGTCCAGCGCGTCTGCCAATTCCGCCACTCCGGCGCACTTACTGAACATTATAAGCCTGAGCGGCCGGCAGCAAAGGGCTATCATGTCCTCGGCTGTCTTTGCCGTAGATGCGTAGTTTCTCGCCGCGTTGACATAGACAGCCGGACCTTGGTGCTGCGCCGCGCTGCCGAGTATAACAAGGGAATTCTACGTCGAAAAAACTCCGCGCTGGAGCATTTGCGAATGGCCCTAAAGATTAAGTCAGCGGAATCGTGTGCGTTCGATCTGGTAGCGCTGGGTGAATGCATGATCCGGCTGTCGCCCGCCGGGCATGGCCGGATTGAGTTTGCGCCGCAGCTGGAGGTGTGGGTCGGCGGCGGCGAGTACAACGTGGCATACGCCCTCGCGCGGCTGGAATTGCGCACCGGTTGGGTCGGCGGGCTGAACACGTCGCCGATGGGACGCATCATCGCCAATCATGCACGTGCTGTGGGGATGGATATCTCGCACGCCGTGACGCGCAAGTATGATGGCGTCGGCAAGCTCGACCGCATCGGGCTTAACTTCACGGAAGTCGGCCATTCGAAGCGGGCGTCGGTTACGCTGTACGACCGCGGCCATTCGGCGACGGCCGGCATGAGGCCCGGCGAAGTGAATTGGAAAAAGCTGTTTGCGGACGAGGGCGTCCGCTGGTTGCACACGGGCGGCATCTTTGCCGCGCTTTCCGACGGCACGCGCCAAGTAGTGGCCGAGGCAGTGAAGGCGGCTCATGAAGCGGGCACGATTGTGAGCTACGACCTTAATTTTCGCTCGAAGCTATGGTCGAGCGCCGAAGCGATCGCCACGACCAAGCCGCTTGTGCCGTACATCGACTGCCTCATCGGCAACGAGGAGGATTTCCAGAAGGTGCTCGGCTACGACGTCGAAGGCGTCGACGTCGAAAAAGGCTCGCTCGATACGTCGGCGTTCAAGGCGATGGTCAATCGCGTGGTGAAGGACTATCCGAACGTCAAGGTGGTCGGAACGACTCTGCGCGGCGTGAAGACGGCGCTTGTGAACGACTGGTCGGCCATCATGTGGCATGACGGCAAGTTTTACGACGGCCCGTCCTATCCAAACCTGGAGATCGAGGACCGCGTGGGCGGCGGCGACGGGTTCGCCTCCGGCTTCACGTATGGATTTTTGACGGGCAAATCACCGCAGGAATGCGTTAACCTGGGGGTCGCACACGGCGGTTTATTGATGAGCACGCGTGGCGACACGAGCCAGATCTCGCTTGACGAATTGTTGCATATCGCCGGCGGCGGCTCGGCGCGAATCAAGCGGTGACATGAGGGTTCAGGATGCAGGATGCCACGTGCAGGGGGCACTCTTGTGTCGCATTCGCCCTGCATCCGGCATCCTCCTAAAACTGTGATCAATCTCAACCCGCAACTAACGCCGAGCGACTTGCTGCCCAAGCTGGCGCGGTTCTGGGCGCGTTCGGCCGAGTGCATCGAGGCGGTTGAGCGGAGTTGCCCGCCGGGCTCGGCATCGCCCGTGTTCACCGCCAAGGGGACATACACCGCCAAGGGCTGGACCGAGTGGACGCAAGGATTTCAATTTGGCTCCGCGCTATTGCATTTCGACGCGACCGGCGATGTGCGGTTTCTGGAGCTTGGCCGCGAACGCACGGTCCACATCATGGCGTCGCATCTGACGCACGTCGGCGTTCACGATCATGGCTTCAACAACGTCAGCACGTACGGCAACTTATGGCGGCTGATGAACGAGCGGCGCATTGCCGAGGATCGCTGGCAGCGGCACTACTATGAGCTTGCTCTCAAAATAAGCGGGGCCGTGCAGGCCGCTCGCTGGGCCAAGACGCGCGACGGAACAGGCTACATCTATTCGTTCAATGGGCCGCAATCGTTGTTTGTCGACACGATCCGTTCTTGCCGGTCACTTGCGCTGGCCCACCAGCTCGGACACGCATTGATGGGCGAGCGCGATGAGCGAATCAGCTTATTGCATCGGCTGGTGGAGCACGCCACGAACACGGCACGCTACAACGTCTGGTACGGCGAAGGCCGCGACGCCTACGATGTTCTTGGCCGCACCACGCATGAAAGCATCTTCAACTCCAGCAACGGCGACTATCGCTGCCCGTCGACGCAACAGGGCTATTCGCCATTCAGCACGTGGACGCGTGGCCTGGCCTGGGCCATGCTGGGCTTCGCCGAAGAGCTTGAATGGCTCGCGACGCGGCCGGACGATGAGCTTTCGACCGTCGGCGGCCGCGAGTTGGTCGAAGCGACGTTATTGAAAGCGGCGACGGCGACCTGCGATCTCTACGTCCGCGAGACGCCGACCTGCGGCGTGCCCTATTGGGATACCGGTGCGCCGGGGCTGGCGAGGCTTGGCGATTATCAGGACAGGCCGGCCGATCCATTTAATGACCACGAACCGGTCGATAGCTCTGCGGCGGCGATCGCCGCACAGGGGCTGCTGCGGTTGGGGCATTATCTGGTTCATACGAAGGGCGAAACGAAACCGGGCGTGCGATACGTCGAAGCAGGCTTGGCCACGGTCAATACACTGCTCGATGAACCTTATTTGTCGACCAATTCTCAACACGAAGGCCTGCTGTTGCACTCGGTCTACCATCGGCCGAACGCCTGGGACTACGTGCCGCCGGACCGCACGGTTCCATGCGGTGAATCGAGCATGTGGGGCGATTATCATGCAAGGGAGGTCGCCCTCTACGTCGAGCGGCTGGCCGAGAACGCGCCGTATTAC
>DASXWB010000178.1:0-2746 GCA_036503915.1 Lacipirellulaceae bacterium
CTGCCGGATTGCTGTCGCCAGGGAAGCCTCTTCTCTCTCGCCTAACGCGCCTTCTTCGGGTTCGTGCCCCTATAACAGACCAAAGAAGGAGCAATAGCGTGTGCCCGCCGCCCGAACTGCGGCGCGAGGCCAATGGCATTCACACAAGACGAGGCCATCAAGCTCCAGCACCGGCAGGATGTCGCACCCTATCGGAATACGGCGAACAATTGATTATTCGCCGTGTGAAACACAAACTCAAGCAGCTTTCTACTATACATGTCGTTCGTGTACTGCTGAATCGACTGATCGCGATTTGCTCGATCAAGCGCTTGGCTGCCTTCGAGCGATCCCGCGTTGCGTGGGCGTTGGCACCCTATGACGCATCATTATCTGGGCGGGGCCGGGAGGCGGTCGTTCGACCCCGGCCGGTTTCCGCGAAGCAGAAACCGCGGCTTAATGCTCTTCACGTTTGGCGACCCGGAAGACTTCCTCCAGTGTTGTGATACCGTTGAGGACCTTCAGGATCCCGTCGTCGTAAAGCGTTGACATGCCACCTTTTCTGGCTTCTTTGCGAATATCCTGATTGGAGGCGCCTTGGAACGCCAATTCACGGATTCGCGAGGTCATGACGAGTAGCTCGAAGATGCCAAGGCGACCCCGGAAGCCGCTGTTCCCACAATGATTGCAGCCGCGACCTTTCATGAAGGTGCCGGACGCGGCCTGCTCGGGAGTGATGCCAGCAGCCTGCAATTCGGATTCGCGTGGCGCATAAGGTTGCTTGCATTTTGCGCAAACCACACGCACCAGCCGCTGGGCCATAATGCCGATCACGCTGCCCGCGACGAGGTACGCCGGGACACCCATATCGACCATACGTGTAATAGCACTGGGCGCATCGTTCGTATGTAAGGTACTGAAAACCAGGTGTCCAGTTAAAGAAGCCTGGATTCCCATGGATGCGGTTTCGAAATCGCGCATCTCGCCCACAAGGATGATATTGGGCGCCTGACGCAGCATGGCGCGGATGATCAAAGCGAAGTCCAAGCCGATGCTGTGCTTCACCTCCACCTGGTTGATGCCGGGCAGATAGTATTCGACCGGGTCCTCAGCCGTAATGATCTTGCGGTCTGGGCGGTTGAGGTCGTTTAGGGCCGCATAGAGTGTCGTGGTTTTCCCAGAGCCCGTAGGGCCCGTAACTAGCACAATTCCGTTTGGCCGCTTGATGAGGCCGCGGAACTTCTTAAAGTCCTTTTCCGAGAGGCCGAGCTGCCGGACGCCGATCTTTATGTTCTCCTTGTCCAGCAGCCGCATCACGCAGGATTGACCGTGGCTGGTGGGGAGCATGCTCACCCGCAGGTCCAGCTCCTTGCCGGCCGCGGTAATCTTGATGCGTCCGTCCTGGCAGCGGCGGCGCTCGGCAATGTCCATCTTGGCCAGAATCTTGATACGCGAAAGCAAGGCACCAAGGAGCCGTCGCGGCGGGCTGTCCCGCTCGACCAGCACGCCATCGATGCGGTAGCGAATGCGCACCCGCTCCTCAAATGGCTCAATATGAATGTCCGAGGCGCGGAGTTGAACGGCCTCGCCGATCATGAGCTGCACGAGCCGCACAATCGGAGCGCTGGTTTCGTCGACGTCCTCCCCGCCGCCGCTTTCTTCTTCTGTTTCAGTGAAGTCGATGGCTGTGTCGGTGAACTCTTGAAGCATCGAGTCGGCGCTTTCGTCGCCCATCTGCCCGTAGTTTCGGTTGATTGCTTCCAGAATGCTTTCGCGCGTGGCCAGCGCGATGTTCACCTTGCGGTTGAGAATGAACTGCAGCTTCTCGAAGGTCTCGTAATCGAACGGATCGCTCACCAGAACCTTCAGAGCCCCATCCTCTTCGGCCAGCGGAATGATCGCATTTTCGCGGGCGACCGACTCGGGCACCAATTCAACAACCGACGGCGGAATGGGCACATCGCGCAGGTCGAAGAACTCGTAGCCGTGCATATCGGCCATGGCCTGCATGACCTGCTCGCTGGAGGCGTAGCCCTGCTTGACGAGGATCTCATGGACCTTGCCGCCATTGTTTTTGGCAATGGCCTGGGCCTCGGCCAGCTGTTCCGGGCCGACAATGCCGCGCCCCACCAGGTATTTGCCCAAATCTGCCATGACCCTATTGCTCGACGGTTTGCTGTTGCAATTCTATTCGCCGGCAGTGCCCATTCGCATTGCTGGCTGGGCCTTTAATTCACTCGACGGGGCGCCTTTCCACAAAGCGGCACCGCGAGCGCAGCCGCCACGGACGTCCCCTCAAAAAAAGCCGACGAAAAGCGCTAACTCTAGACACTTCTTACACTAACGTTCACGCGGCTAGCTGTCAACAAAAGTTGGCAGGCCGGGGAAGCGAGGGCACCGCTGGAAATCGTCTAAGTCTCCTTGCCACGCGGGCGACCGCGCTTCGGCCGCCTCGGACGAGGATGAAGCGTGCGGGCGAATGCAGCCAGGTGGGTCAGCCCGTCGCCATAAGCCGTGTAGGGAATGGCCGCGCGGAGCCGCTCGTTAAGCCATCGTCCGCCAACGATGATGGGTACGCCCGATTTCTCCACCTGTTCATATAGCCGCGCGTAGTCGCGCTGAAACAACGTCTCATCGACCGGGTGCGAAACCGAAAGCCAAACAAGCTTCGGCTGCAGCTCCGTGATGGCTAGCGCGAGGCTCGGTAAGGGTGTGTTTGCGCCGAGATTCACGGCGTCCCATCGGGCATCCAGAAGCACCATCTCTG
>DASXWB010000179.1:0-4886 GCA_036503915.1 Lacipirellulaceae bacterium
CGGCATCGGGAACGAGCAATGGGGCCCGCAGTATTTCGAGCGATACAAGTTATTCGCCGGAGTGCTCAAGGAAAAGCACCCGGAAATCGAGCTCGTTTCGGGTTCGGGTCCGTTTCCGGCGGACGAAAACTTTCGCTTCGCCTGGCGCGAGCTGCGTGCGCTGAAGGCGGAAGTTGTCGACGAGCATTGCTACGCGATGCCGGATTGGTTCCTGCGCTCGGCGACGCGTTACGACGACTACGACCGCAGCGGGCCCAAGGTGTTCATGGGCGAGTACGCGGCCCAGTCAGTCGATATCGCCTCGCCGGACAACCGCAACAACTTGCGCTGCGCCCTGGCGGAGGCCGCGTTCATGACGGGGCTGGAGCGCAACTCGGATGTCGTCGTGATGTCGTCGTATGCGCCGTTGCTCGCACATGAAGATGCCTGGCAATGGCGGCCGAACCTCATTTGGTTCGACAACCTGACGGTCTACGCGACGGCGAATTATTACGTCCAGCAGATGTTCAGCTGGAATCGCGGCGACGTGGTGTTGCCCGTCAAGCTGATTGATTCCCGGCCGGCGGAAGCGCCGGCGGGCCGAATTGGACTCGTCACGGATCGCGCGAGTGCGGAATTTCGGGATGTGCGCGTCACCGTCGACAGCGAAGCGCTCAACGCAGCCGACGCCTTCGATGAACACAGCGGTCGAACGACGTTTCGCGGAAATTGGGGCGTCCGCGACGGCGTCATCCGCCAGACGGATCGCCGCGCGGCGGCTCGTGTGCAATTCGGCGACTTTTCATGGAAGGATTGCACGCTCACGCTCAAAGCGCGCAAACTGGCAGGGGCAGGCGACTTTGGCGTCAGCTTTCGAAATAGTCCGGGCGGATCGTTTTTGCAGTGGAACCTCGGCACCGCAAACAATACTCAGCATTCTTTCCAGGCCAATCTCGCGAGCCATAGCGTCGACGACACGACGATCGAGCGCAAACAGGGCTCCATCGAGACCGACCGGTGGTACGACCTCGAAGTTGAGCTTGCCGGCGCGAAGGTGCGGTGCTTTTTGGACGGCGAGCTGGTCCACGACCTCGACATTCCGCCTCCGAATTTGCCGCGCTTATTTGCGACCGCAAGTCGAGACACGAATTCCGGGCAGATTATCCTGAAGGTAGTAAATCCGACGGGCGAAGACTCCGCCGTGGATCTGCGTGTACAGGGAGTCGGCGGCCTGGAATCCGCCAGCGCGATCGTAATGAAGGGAAACCCAGAAGATGAAAACTCGATCAATGAACCGCGCAAAGTTGCGCCTGCGACAGAAACTCTTGATGTGATGCAGCCGCAATTCGGACACACGTTTCCGGCTTACTCGCTTTCCGTGCTGCGATTCAATGTGAAAGACGATTGAAATGTGTTTCGGAACTGGGAATCAGCCGACGACATGAGTAAACGACGAACAAAGCCTTCCTTGAATTCTGGCTGGATCGCGTTGTCATATGGCTTAGCGCTGCTTGCCGCATCCCATGCCCACGCACAAGCCTATCGCCTTGAGCGAATTGCCTCCGGCCTGAATCAGCCGACGTACGTCACGCAAGCGCCCAACGACCCGGCCAACATCTTGTACTTGACGGAGCGCACGAGCGATGCGAATCCCGGCTTCGGCGCCGCCAACGTCATGGGGCGCGTCTGGCGCTACGACGTCGACACGCGCACGCGCACGATGGTTCTCGATCTCTCCAGCCGCAGCGTCACCAACGATACTGGGCTGCAAACGATCGCGTTCCACCCCGACTTCAACACTCCGTCATCTGCCGGTTTCGGCAAGATGTACGTTTCGAGCGCACAGTCCGGCAGCACGGCTCTCAATCGCGTCGAGGAATACGATGTGGCGATCGGCGGTCCGAACCCGACCTACGCAGCCACGCTCAGTCGCCTGCTGCTGCACTATCCGAACAACCGGCAGAACAACCACACAATCGACTGGCTCGGCTTCGACCCCACAGCGACCGGCGCGGCGCGGAACTATCTTTACATCAGCACGGGCGACGGCTCGTTCGGAAACGACTACAACGCCGGCACGTCGCCGACCGGCCGGCCGTCGCAGAATCCCAGCGACATTGCAGGCAAGATGCTGCGAGTCGACGTTGTTGGCGCCGATGCCTACCCGGCGGACGCGCTCAAGAACTTCACCATCCCGCCGACCAACCCGCTTCCTACGTACAACCTGGCCAACCCGGGCTCGCCGATCGCCGGCCTCGGCGAAGTTTATCTCACCGGCCTGCGCAACGTTTACCGGGCGAGCTTCGACCGGGCCACGGGCGATTTATGGATGGGCGACGTTGGCGAAGTGTTCGCTGAGGAAGTCAGCTTTCTCAAGGCGGGCACGAACGTAACTGGGCCGCCCGTCGACTTCGGCTGGCCGCAGCGTGAAGGCACCTTTGACAGCAACGTAGACGGCGCTCCGAATGCTCAGGTGAACCCATTCACCGGCGTCACCTCGCTCGAACCGCTGCAACAGTTCTTGCACGATGGCGGCGGCGAAGCCGTCATCGGCGGATACCTGTACCGGGGCCCAGTGGTCGAGCTGCAGGGAAAGTACTTCTATTCCGATTTCGTGACGACCGGAAACGCGAACCAGATCTGGACGCTGGACTTCGACCGCAACACGCCCGCAGCCAGCTACAACGGCAACAACGGCACGCTCACCGACGTGAGCTCGTTGTGGCAATCGCTCGTCTATGATCCGACCGACCCCTCTTACGCTCCAAATTCGACAACCGGAAGCAGCGCGGGCCTGGACCACATCGTGTCGTTCGGCGAAGACAACATCGGCAACGTGTATCTCATCGACTTCGGCAACGGGTCAGGTTTTGACGGTCAATATCCTGGCCCAGGCCTCGGCGAAATCTTCCGCCTCGTGCCCGCGGCGGAGATCAAGGTTACCGTCAACCGGGACACGGGCGAGATAAGTTTCGCCAACCTTTCGGCGGAGGCCTTGGACATCCGCGGTTATACGCTCACCTCGGCGCGCGGCGCGATCGACCCGGGCCAGCTCACGCCGGTCACCGGCCGGCTCGACGCGCCCCCCAGCGGCAACGGAACCATTGACCCAGCTCACGCCTGGCAAATCACGTCCGCGCCCGGCGATGACATCCAGTTTGGCGAATCCTCGACCGGCGGCGCTACGACCTTGTCGCCCGGCGAGCAATTCACACTTAGTCCCGCCGACGGATGGATCCAATCGATCTACGAGGACTTTCAATTGTCGATCCTGCTGGCAAATGGTACGCAGCTTCCTGGAATGGTTGTCGAGTATACCGGCAACGGCGGAGAGCCGTTTGCACGCAGCGATTTGAATTTCAACGGTGAGCTCGACCCCGGCGACTGGCCGCTGTTCCGCGTGAATCACCTGGCGAGCTTTGCCGGCCTGAGCGCCGCAGAATCGTACCGCCTTGGCGACTTGGACGCCGACAGTGACAACGATTTTGTGGATTTCCGCCTGTTCCAAGCCGACTACATCGCCGCCAACGGCGAAGCGGCATTTGCTGCGCTGTTCAACGTTCCCGAGCCGACAGCCGGTGCGCTCGTCGGGATTTGCGCGGCCTGCTTCTTAGCAGCACGACGAAAGCGTGTACATGGCGCCACTTTCACAATCGTCGTGGCGACGTTGGGTTGTGGATTGCTATCGCCACCCAGTCAAGCCGCGCTGCGTCATCGTTACAGTTTTAACGAAGGCGCAACCGGCAACGCCAGCGGCCGAACCATCGTTGATTCGGTGGGTGGTGCCAACGGTATCGTGCGCGGCAACGGCGCCTCGGCCGATGCCTCGCAGCTTATTCTTCCGGGTGGCAGCAGCGCAGGGCAGGCCTATGTCGACTTGCCCAACGGGATCGTCTCGGCGCTCACCGATGCCACGTTCGCGGGCTGGTATACCATTGACGGCTTCATTAATCGGGCTTGGTCGCGCGTATTCGATTTCGGTTCCACGGTCGGCGGCGAGCTAACCGGCCCGGGAGGCGGCGGTGGAGGCCTTGATTACATCATGTATACACCGATGCGCGGTACAAACATTGACACGCAGCGCGCGGAAGCTCGGAACAATGATCCGCTTTTCGGCCCTGGTGGCAGCGCAGGCACGGTCGGCGCTGGCATCACGATTGATCCGGAATTCAACCACACGCTTGACACGCAGTACCACGTTGCGCTCGTCTTCGACGCCGACGGCGGCAATGATCCCGGCGAAGCGACGATGACGCTCTATATCAACGGAGCAATTCCGCCTGGCGCGGCGAATAATCCGACCGAAACCATAGTGCAACTTCGCAATTTGAACGACGTAAACAACTGGCTTGGCCGCTCCAATTTTACCAGCGATGGGAATTTCGACGGCATGCTCAACGAGTTTCGCATCCACGATGTGCCTTTGTCTCCCGGTCAGGTGGATTCGAGTTTCGAGGCTGGGCCAAATGTGGTGCCCGACTTCGGCGTCATTTCGCTCGAGGTCAACACCGTAACGGGACGTGTCACCATCAAAAACAGCGGCGCAGTGCCCACCAACGTCGACTATTACCGAATCACGAGCGCGGCCGGTGCGCTCGACACGGCAACCTGGAACAGCCTGGACGATCAGAATCGAGATGCAATCGGCGCGGGCGCGGGCGAGAGCTGGGATGAAGCGGAGCTGTCCGATTCTTCCACGCTCGCCGAGCTGTTTCTGCTTGGAGCATCCGACGTTTCATCCGCGTCGCCGCTGGAGCTGGGCCACGCGTACGACCCGTCCATTTTGGGCGCGGGAGTCGACGGCGATCTTCAATTCCATGTCGCGGAGCAGGGCATCAGCAATCTAACGCCGGCGGGGGTGACGTACGTCACGCCCGGCCCGCTGGCAGGCGATTACAACGGCAATG